>CAMZLD010000117.1 GCA_947311635.1 uncultured Flavobacteriaceae bacterium
CTTCTAAACAACAATCTTTGAACAATAAAAGCCTTAATTTAATACTAAATCTTCGTTTTTATTGTCCAAATCTCACTTTTTATAAGGATTCTTTGATGTAAGTTTAGGTCGAACTCAGGTTATTACAAAATTCAAAAACCGCATGTTTATCCATACTATTTTTAAACCTTGATATAACATCATTGGTGTCTTGGTAACCCACCAACATGATCATGAATATTCGTTGTTTGAGTTGGACTCTCTACTGTCTGTGATAAATGTAGGGTCACGCAAGTCTGGTAAAAGCTTGCCAAACTTTTTTATCAACTTGCGTTCATGTTCTGTTTTTTCAAGAAGTATTGGACTGTAGATAAACCAAAAATGTTTAACCTGTAAAAACAAAAAAGCCTCTACATTGCTGTAAAGGCTTAACAAATTGATAGCTCCTCCCGATTTCTATCGGGACTGGGCTCGAACCAACCCCGAAAGCTTTCGGGGCTCTGATTAGTATCTACATATTAATTTTTCAATAATTTCAGGATGTTTTATTAAATTTTTAATGTAGGTTTTACTTTTCATGTTTTTGATATGCCTTTCAATGGCCAAACCTTGTTTTTTAGAATTACATTTAATTTTCAAAAACACTACCCAGTCATTCGCTTTGGCAGTATATTTATTTGATAAAGCACTTTTATGAAACTCCCATCTAGTTTCAAAGTCTATGGTAAAACCTGTATAAAACCGATTTAGTTTTTTAGAATATAAGATGTAAACAATATTCATAGAAAGCAAAGATAAAAAAAGCCTCTACATTGCTGTAAAGGTTTAACAAATTGATAGCTCCTCCTCTTGGGCTCGAACCAAGGACCCTCTGATTAACAGTCAGATGCTCTAACCAACTGAGCTAAGGAGGAATTTACTTTTCCAATTCGGACTGCAAATATAAATGTTTTTCATCTCCTAGCAAATTTTTTGTAAAAAATATTCCATTATTATTTATCTCTAAAAAATAGTTGCAATTTTGTCAAAAATTGTATTTTTGTTTTTACTATTAACTTTTTACAAACGAATTCATTCTAATGGATAGATTTTCATTTCTAAACGCAGCGCATACAGGTTTTATTTCAGACTTATATGACCAGTACTTACAAAACCCAGATGCTGTAGAACCAAGTTGGAGAAGTTTTTTTCAAGGCTATGATTTAGCAAACGAAAATTATTCATTAACAGATAAAGAGGTTTCTTCTGAAATACCAGAAGAAGTACGAAAAGAATTTTTAGTCATAGAACTTATAAATGGTTATAGAACAAGAGGACATTTGTTTACAAAGACAAATCCGGTACGTGAAAGGCGAAAATATGAACCATCATTAGAATTATCAAATTTTGGTTTGTCTAAAAATGACTTGAATACCGTATTTAGTGCAGGAGAAATTTTAGGCATTGGCTCTAAAACACTTTCAGAAATAATACAACATTTAGAACGTATTTATTGTGATGCTATTGGAGTAGAATACATGTATTTGCGTAATCCAGAAGAATTAAAATGGTGGCAAAACAAATTGAACGAAAATGACAATCATCCTAATTACTCTTTAGAAGCCAAAAAATATATTCTTTCAAAATTAAATCAAGCCGTAACCTTCGAAAGTTTTCTACAAACCAAATACGTTGGTCAAAAACGCTTTTCTTTAGAAGGAGGAGAATCTCTTATTCCAGCAATAAGTGTAGCCCTTTTTGATGCCGTAAAAGATTTTGGTGTAGAAGAAACCGTTATTGGCATGGCACATAGAGGGCGTTTAAGTACCTTGACAAATATTTTTAGAAAACCAGTTAGAGAATTATTTTCAGAATTTGAAGGAAAAGATTTTGAAGATGAAGATATTGATGGTGATGTAAAATACCATTTAGGCCTTACATTAGATAAAACATACCAAAACGGTATGAATATTAAAATGAATTTAGTGCCCAATCCTTCGCACTTAGAAACCGTAGATGCAGTAGCAGAAGGAATAACAAGAGCCAAGATAGATAGAAAATACAACGGTGATTCTAGTAAAATACTACCCATTTTAGTACATGGAGACGCTGCAATTGCAGGACAAGGAATTGTCTATGAAGTCATACAAATGGCACAATTAAATGGTTATAAAACAGGAGGAACACTTCATATTGTTGTAAACAATCAAATAGGATTTACAACCAATTATCTTGATGCAAGATCAAGCACTTATTGTACAGATGTTGCAAAAGTCACCTTATCTCCTGTATTACACGTTAATGCTGATGATGTAGAAGCCGTTTGCCATGCAATGGAAATGGCATTAGAATTTAGAATGCGTTTTAAACGTGATGTTTTTATAGATTTATTAGGATATAGAAAATACGGTCATAATGAAGGAGATGAACCACGTTTTACACAGCCAACACTATATAAAGCAATCGCAAAGCACAATAATCCTTATAAAATATACGCTACCAAATTAATTTCTGAAGGTACCATAGACCAAGCATATATAACTAAAATTACCGAAGATTTTAAAGCCATGCTTAGTAAAGAGTATGATAATTCTAAGCAAGATAACACTTCTAAAGTGAAAGAATTTATGCCAAATGTTTGGAAAGGCTTTGTGAGGCAGCAATTAAAAGGGATGTTACAACCCGTAAAAACCTCTTATTCTGAAGAAAAACTTAAAAATATAGCAAACATTGTTTCTACCGTTCCAGAAGGAGTGAAATTTCTTCGAAAAGCAGAACGTATTTTAAAAGGAAGAAAAACGATGGTTTTTGACACCAATACCTTAGACTGGGGTATGGCAGAAACCTTAGCGTATGGATCTTTGTTAGAAGAAGGATTTAATGTACGTATTTCTGGTGAAGATGTAGAACGGGGAACTTTTTCGCATAGACATGCCATTTTACGAGATGAAATTTCAGAAGAGCGCATCAACCTACTAAATACCAACCCAAATAACAAGGGTAAAATGGATATATATAACTCTTTGTTGTCAGAATATGGAGTTTTAGGTTTCGATTATGGATACGCCATGGCAAATCCAAACACACTCACCATTTGGGAAGCACAATTTGGAGATTTTGCCAATGGAGCACAAATAATTTTTGATCAATACCTAGCAGCAGCAGAGGATAAATGGAAAATGCAAAATGGACTAGTTGTTTTATTGCCACACGGTTACGAAGGGCAAGGTTCTGAGCATTCTTCTGGAAGAATGGAGCGCTTTTTACAGTTATGTGCAGAAGATAATATGACAGTTGCCAACTGTACAACCCCAGCAAATTTTTATCATTTGTTACGTAGACAAATGAAACGGAATTTTAGAAAACCATTGGTTGTTTTTACACCCAAAAGTTTGTTACGACACCCAAAAGCGGTAAGTACTTTACAAGATTTATCAAAAGGTGCTTTTCAAGAAGTTATAGACGATGTTTTAAAACCAAAAGACATTAAAAAATTAGTTTTCTGCTCTGGTAAGTTTTATTACGATTTACTGGCCGAACGAGAAAAGCTAGAAAGAAATGATGTTGCCCTTATAAGAATAGAGCAGCTGTTTCCGTTACACAAAGAAAAAATTCAGAAAATAATTGATAAATATACCAACGTAAAAGACTACGTTTGGGCACAAGAAGAACCTAAAAATATGGGCGCATGGAGCTTTATGTTGCAACGTTTTGAATTGTTAGATTTAAAAGTAGCATCAAGAAATTACTATGCCGTACCAGCAGCAGGATCTAGTACACGATTTAAAAAACGTCATCAAGCAGTAATAGATGATGTCTTCGGAAATAAATAATAAAACGCCAATTAAACATAAATAAAAAAATTATGATTTTAGAAATGAAAGTTCCTTCGCCAGGAGAATCCATCACAGAAGTTGAAATTGCACAATGGCTTGTAGCAGATGGAGATTATGTAGAAAAAGATCAACCCATAGCAGAAGTAGATTCTGATAAAGCAACCTTAGAATTACCAGCAGAAGAGAGCGGAATCATTACTTTAAAAGCAGAAGAAGGTGATGCCGTAGCGGTAGGAGCCGTTGTTTGTTTGATTGACATGGATGCTAAAAAGCCAGCAGGCTCTGTTTCAAAACAAGAAGCACCTTCACAAGAAGTTTCAGCGAAACCAGCAGCTTCTAAAGCTAATACACCAGCAACAAAAACTTATGCAACAGGTACAGCATCTCCGGCTGCTAAAAAAGTATTAGCAGAAAAAGGAATGAGTGCTTCAGAAGTTAAAGGAACAGGTAAAGATGGTCGGGTAACAAAAGACGATGCTGTAAAAGCAGTGCCAAGCATGGGAACACCTACAACAGGAGGTGCTCGTGGTAGTGACCGTAAAAAGTTATCAATGTTGCGAAGAAAAGTTGCGCAACGTTTAGTTGCTGTTAAAAATGAAACAGCTATGCTAACAACTTTTAATGAAGTTGATATGCAGCCTATTTTTGATTTACGTAAAGAGTTTAAAGAAGATTTTAAAGCAAAGCATGGCGTTAGTCTTGGCTTTATGAGTTTCTTTACCAAAGCAGTTGTAAGAGCCTTACAAATGTATCCAGATGTAAATTCTATGATAGATGGTGATTATAAAATTAGTCATGATTTTCAAGACATTTCAATTGCAGTTTCTGGTCCTAAAGGATTAATGGTACCTGTAATACGAAATGCAGAAAACCTAAGTTTTAGAGGTGTAGAAAGTGAAGTAAAGCGTTTGGCAATAAGAGCACGTGATGGGCAGATTACTATTGATGAAATGACAGGTGGTACCTTTACCATTACAAACGGAGGCGTTTTTGGGTCTATGTTATCAACACCAATTATCAATCCGCCGCAAAGTGCTATTTTAGGAATGCACAATATTGTACAACGTCCTGTTGCAATAGATAGGCAAGTAGTTATTAGACCAATTATGTTTGTTGCATTGTCTTATGACCATAGAATTATTGATGGACGAGAGTCGGTTGGTTTTCTAGTAGCTGTTAAAGAAGCATTAGAAAATCCAGTAGCCTTGTTATTAGATAACAATCCTAAAAAAGCATTCGAGATGTAAAATACATCTTAAATAAATTTTGATAAAACCTCAAGCATTGCTTGGGGTTTTTATATTAAAATTTATTTAAGATGTATTTTACATCTCGAATGCTTTTTTAGGATTGTTATCTAATAACAAGGCTACTGGATTTTCTAATGCTTCTTTA
>CAMZLD010000118.1 GCA_947311635.1 uncultured Flavobacteriaceae bacterium
ATAATGCCTGAAAATCATCACGAATTACTTCTTCACTATTGGTTTTATTAACGGTATGTCTGGCGTCAATACCAACACCAAAATGTTTAGAAAAATAATAATCGGCATGAATACCATTGCTAATTCCTGTTTGTGCAAAACCGTAATGGTCTCCAAAACCTCCAGTTGATAAATTCATGCCAGAGAAAATTCCGACTTGAAATTTTTCACCATAACTGTTCATTGTCCTTTGTGCGTTTACACTTGTAATAGCTGCTATTAAAAGTATAGTTGTAATAAATTTTTTCATCTTTTTTAATTTTAAATGTTTTTACATCTATACATAAAAAGAATTAAAAATTGTTACCTAGTAAAAATAAAAGTTACGCTTTATTTTTTACGAAATAAGTTGAAAGACCAATAATAGTAAGTGCTAGAAGTAAATATAAATATGTGTAATTTTTTTCATTTTGAGCTTCTAATACATTAGAAATATGAATAAAACTAGCCCAATAATAAGGTGTTTTTTTGCTATTTTGAATGTTAGAATCTTCTAAATAAGCTAATTTTGCATTATGTAATGCCTTACTAATTGTCTTATGCGCAGCCAATTCTTTATAAAAACGCGTCATTAAAGTGCTTGTAGACTTGTCATTTACTTTCCAAAGTGACACCACAAGATTTTGAATACCAGTATATGAAAACCCTCTAGCCAAACTCATTACACCCTCTCCTTTTTGCAATTTCCCTATTCCGGTTTCACAAGCGCTTAAAACCATAAGTTTGCAAGAGAGTGCAAGTCCATAAATTTCTGATAAATACAAGGTGTTATTTCGAAACTCTATATAAGCAGGGGTTTTAAAATTACCCGCACTTGCATGCGTTGAAAGGTGGATGATTTTAGTGTTTTTTTGTTTTAAAAAAGTGCTTTTTAAGGCTTTTTCTTTTAAATAATAACTACCTTTTATTGTTTCTTTTAATTGTTTAGCTTCTGTTAATGTGTAATGTAAAGTGCTTAAATTTCTTGCATTATTTTCAAAGACAGGAAAAAAACCTCCAAATGCTGAAGCATACACAGCTTTTTTTCTAGATGTATTTTCTTGCAGTATGGACAAAGAATAGGTATATGTTATTTGTTTAGACTTAATTAGATAAGGAAGCTTTTGAAAATTGGTTGTATTACTTTTACTGGTTAACAACGCATCAAAAGGAATAAAAGATGTTAATCCGTCCGTAATAAGTAATAAAGTTTGAGTATTGCTATCTTTTACTTCTGAAGCCAAAAGTGTTTGATACATTTTGAAAGAAATATCTTGAAATTTTTTAAAATCATTCTTTATTTGCATACCATAATTGTTAGCATAAAAAGAAAAATAAGTATTTAATAATTTAATGAAATTTTTTGTTTTTACAATTTTCCGAAAACTAATGGGTTTGTTTTTGGCTATAGAAAACACATAGAAAGCTTGCGAGCCTTCAAAATATTCTACGCCCAATCCATGTTTTGGCACACTTTCAACAAGCGTTTTGCTTTGTATTTTTTTTGATTTTTTTAAGATCGGATATTTATCGTCAATACGATGTTCAATGAGTTGTAATTCAATGCCTATCTTGCTTTTTTGTTCAATAAGATTTTTAAGATGATTCACATTGGCTTCCTCATTTTTTAACTCTTCTAAAGTGATAGCAGTTGATAGCTTTGATTTTTCTTTGACAAGGTATTGCCTTTTTGTAAACAAAGAGTCTTTAATAAGCGTGTTTTGTTCTTTAAAACGTTCTTTTAATATGACAGATTTACTCAATTCGGCATATTCTAAAGCCAAACCAGCTAGAGAATCATTTTTTGATTTTTTATAAAGACCATATAATATATCTATAACCTTTTCACTACGACTTCTATTTGTTTGTTGTAGGATTAATTTTGCACTTTGTGAGCTGTACACATTTCTTAATAAAGCATCTAGTTTAAATGCCAAAGCGTAATTTTTTAAAGCATTTTTTTGATCATTTATCAATTCAAACACGCTAGCTTTTCCGTCTAAAGCTTCTTTAATACTGTTTTCGGCAAATAATTGATCTACATGAACGACGTCGTAAATAGTTTTTGGGCGAAACTTTGGAAGCAATGTTTGCAATGCTTTTTGATAATAATTTAAGGCATTTTTATAGTTTCTTTTTTCGATAGCAACATTGGCTAATAAATTAAATGTTTTTGCAACTTCTCTATCATGCTTTCCAAAGGTATTTTGCGCTGCAGATAAAGCCTTATTTAAGTTAATTTCTGCTTTTTTAAACTATTTTGATTTAAAGAAGTATAAAAAGGCAATAACTATTGCAAAACAGGCAGATAAATTAAATAGCGATTCAGAAATTAAGCATGTAATATATAAAACTATAGGTATTGCCCGTCTTAAATTGAAACAGTATAAAAAAGCAGAAATTAACTTAAATAAGGCTTTATCTGCAGCGCAAAATACCTTTGGAAAGCATGATAGAGAAGTTGCAAAAACATTTAATTTATTAGCCAATGTTGCTATCGAAAAAAGAAACTATAAA
>CAMZLD010000119.1 GCA_947311635.1 uncultured Flavobacteriaceae bacterium
AACATTTTTAAAACACGTATGGCTTCTTTTTTCAGCCTAACATGATCTGCTCTTACTTTAATGTTTGCAATATTTCCTTCTTTATCTATATTAAATTGAGAAAAAATTCTAGTAGAACCTACTGGCAAACCTAATTGATTGGCTAAATCTGCATTAAAATTTTTCAATATGTGTTGTTGTATTTTTTTTGAGAAGCATATTTTAATTTCTTTATTACTTCCTTTACAACCTGGATAAACAGGCGCTTTTTCTATAAAACTAAATGGTACTTTTGACGGCTCCACTTCTTCTATTTCTTCTACTTCTACAATTTCTTCTTCTTGTCCAATAGGAGGAACTTCTTCATCTAGTTCTTCTTCTGAATACCCATTAGAGCTTGAATCATTTGATGGATTATGCAAATGACTCGTTACAAAAAATAAACTGTTTTTATTCCATGCTAGAATACTTTTATCGTAGCTATTAATTTTTGCATTAATGCCATTTATTTGTTGTGTTTCACCAAAACTATTGGTTAGTTTTTCAAAAGCTGCTACATTGGCCAATGGTACACTTAAACAGTGGTAACTTGCCTTTTCACCAACCTCATAAGCATAATATGCTGTTTTTGAAAGATCTATTCCGAAGTCTGCAATGCTATTATATTGCTGCCCTCCTCTAGACATTCCGTTTAACATCATTTGTATCAATGTGTTTTTATTTAACTTTTTAACAGACATTAAAGATGTTAGGTTTCCTGTTTTAATAGCCACAACAGCTTCTGCATTGTTAGCAATTCTTTTTGATAAATCTTGGGCATTTAAAGTGCTTACTAGAAATACTATTAGCAACGTACTTAATAATTTTTTCATGTTTAATGTATATTCTTAAAAGGTTTTTTAATATTCGCAATTTTGCCTGACAAATATAGTGTTGCTTGTTAGATGTGGCAAATTTTTTTAACAACTTAAAAAACAGTACTTTTAAACTTATTATATATGAATATTTATAAATCAATCTTCCTTGTTTTGCTGTTATGCACTATTGCTTGTAAACCACAAACAAGCAACACAAAGATGGCTTCAAAAGTTAAAAAAGAACACACCAAAAAAACTGCTATATTAGGTAGTACTATAACCAAAAAAGACGTTTTAGGTAAAATAAATTATAGAAAAGACCGTCGTTTTAAGAAAGTAAGTTTGCTTTACACAACTAAAACTATTTATTTACAAAAAGAAACTTTAAAGGCTTTTCTTTTAATGGCTTCGGAAGCTAATAAAGCAGGTGTGCAATTAAAAATTATCTCTGGAACACGTAATTTTTATGAACAAAAAGCTATTTGGGAACGTAAATGGGAAAAATACCGTGCCTTAAAACCAATAGATCGTGCTAAAAAAATATTGACCTTTAGTTCCATGCCTTCAACTTCACGTCATCATTGGGGAACCGATATTGATATTAACAACCTCAACAATTCTTATTTTGAAAAGGGTAAAGGGCAACAAGAATATTTATGGCTTATTAAGAATGCAAATCAATTCGGGTTTTATCAAGTATACACTTCTAAAGGCAATGGAAGAACAGGTTATAACGAAGAAAAATGGCATTGGTCTTATATTCCGCTTGCAAATCAATACTTAAGTTATTACAAAGAAAATATTCAATACGTAGACATTCAAAATTTTAAAGGCGCTTTGTTATCAAAAAACCTTCGGGTTATCGAAGATTATGTTTTTGGCATTTCAAAAGAGATACCAAACCAGTAACAGTTTAAATAAGTGTATCTTTGCGCCATTATAAAAAAAGTATGGCAACATTTGCAGATTTAGGTATTCAAAAAAATTACATTCAATCTTTAAAAGAATTGGGGATTGTTACACCAACAGAAGTACAAGAAAAAACACTTCCTATTTTATTAAAGTCAAAAACAGATTTTATTGGCTTGGCACAAACAGGAACTGGTAAAACAGCTGCTTTTGGTTTGCCTATTTTGCATCATATTGACGCTAAAAAGGAAGTAGTACAGGCGCTTATTTTATCGCCAACTAGAGAGTTGGTTCAGCAAATAAAAAAGCAACTTTTTAAGTTTACAAAATACCATGAAGAAAAGATTTTTGTAGAAGCTGTTTTTGGGGGCGAAAAAATTGACCGTCAAATTAAAAACCTACAACGCACAACGCATATTATCGTTGCAACACCAGGTAGATTGATAGATTTGGTAGAACGCGGGTGTGTAAACCTTAACAACATTAACACGTTAGTAATGGATGAAGCCGACGAAATGCTTAGCATGGGTTTTAAAAATGAACTGACAAAAATTTTAAAATTCACCAACGGTCATCGAAATATTTGGTTGTTTTCTGCTACCATGCCAGACGAAATTAAAACCATTGTAAAAACTTACATGTCAGAAAAGGCAAAGCAGGTGATGATTAATAAAAATACCTTAGTAAATGCCAATATTACACATCAATATTACAGAACAACAATTCAAGAAAAAACCAATACCATTATTCAGTTTTTAGAAATTAATGATGATCATCGGGGTATTATTTTTTGTAGAACCAAACTTGGGGCGCAAAAATTAGCTTTAGAATTACAAGAAGAAGGTTTTTCTGTAGGTGCATTAGAAGGTGATATGCAACAAAAAGAACGTGATAAAGTAATGCGTGCATTTAAAAACGAACGTGTACAAATTTTGGTTTCTACAGATGTTGCTGCGCGTGGTATAGATGTGCGTAATCTAGAATTTGTTATTCACCATCAATTACCAGAATCATTAGAATATTACACACACCGAAGTGGAAGAACTGCTAGAGCAGGAAAAAAAGGACTTTCATTAGCTTTGATATTAGGAAACGAAATGGAACACATCCATGAAATACAAAAAAAATTAAACATTAAATTTACCGAAACTCGGTTTTAAAAAAATTGCATGACATTTAAAGAACTACACATTATAGACCCTATTCTAAAAGCATTAGAAACACAAGGCTATACACACCCAACACCAATTCAAGAACAAGCTATACCAATCTTATTAGAAGGTAATGATTTATTAGGCTGTGCGCAAACAGGCACAGGTAAAACAGCTGCTTTTTCGATACCTATTATTCAAAATTTATACAAAAGTAACTTTCAAGGAAGAAAAAAAATTAGAGCTTTAATTGTCACACCAACTAGAGAGCTGGCAATACAAATTGACGATAATATTTCGCATTATGCCAAACACACCAACCTTAAAAATATGGTGATTTTTGGCGGTGTAAAACAAGCTAAACAAACGGCTAACTTACGTCAAGGTCAAGATATTTTAGTGGCAACTCCTGGGCGTTTGTTAGATTTAATTTCGCAAGGTTTTATTACTTTAAAACATATTGAATATTTTGTTTTAGATGAGGCAGATCAAATGCTTGATATGGGTTTTATTCATGATATTAAAAAAATTATAGCAAAACTACCAACCCAAAGACAATCACTGTTTTTTTCTGCTACAATGCCAAAAAATATTGTGGATTTATCACGAAAAATTTTAGGTAATTACCAGTCGGTAACTATAAAACCAGAACAAGCAACTGCAGAAAAAGTAGAACAGGCTGTTTATTTTGTTCCGAAGAAAAGCAAAATAAAATTATTGACTTATTTGCTACAAACCAACGATGTTTCTTCTGTTTTAGTGTTTTCTAGAACCAAACATGGCGCTAATAAAGTGGTAAAACAATTAGCAAAACAAGAAATTATTGCAGAAGCAATTCATGGTAATAAATCACAAACGGCACGTCAAAAGGCTTTAAATAATTTTAAAGACGGAAACATAAAAGTATTGATTGCAACCGATATTGCTGCCCGAGGTATTGATGTTTCTAAACTCTCTTTGGTAATTAATTACGATTTGCCAAACATACCAGAAACCTACGTTCATCGTATTGGTAGAACAGGTAGAGCAAAAGCGAGTGGTATTGCTATTTCTTTTTGTGATCGTGAAGAACGCCCATATTTGCGTGATATAGAAAAATTGATAAAACAAAAAATAAAAGTAATTAACGAGCATCCTTTTGTTAATGATGAAGAGGCTGCGCCCACAGAACAAAAACAACACAACAAAAACCCTCGTAATCAACAACGAAGAAACCCAAACAATCGCAATAGAAACCGAAATAGAAATCGCTCTAATAACTCTAGAAATAAAAGAGATTAATGGCAACAAGAATCAATAAATATTTAAGTGAAGTAGGTTACTGTTCTAGACGTGCTGCCGATAAATTAATTGATCAAGGTAGGGTAACTATTAACGGAAAAGTACCCGTCTTGGGTACAAAAATAAATGAAGGAGATGAAGTGCGTGTTGATGGCGATTTAATTTCTGAACCAAAAGAAAAACCTGTCTATCTTGCTTTTAACAAACCTATTGGCATTGTTTGCACAACAGATACCCGTAGAGAGAAAAATAATATTATAGATTTTATAAATTACCCTAAACGAATTTTTCCTATTGGTCGTTTAGACAAACCTAGCGAAGGTCTTATTTTTTTAACCAATGATGGTGATATTGTAAACAAAATATTACGTGCCAGAAACAATCATGAAAAGGAATATGTTGTTACAGTTAACAAAACAATTACCAAGTCTTTTATTAAACGCATGAGTAATGGTGTGCCTATACTAGATACTGTAACACGCAATTGTAAAGTACATAAAATTAATGATAAAACATTTAACATTGTACTTACTCAAGGTTTAAACCGGCAAATACGTAGAATGTGCGAACATTTAGAATACAAAGTAATAAAACTTAAACGTGTACGTATTATGAATGTAAAGTTAGATGTACCTGTTGGTAAATGGCGTAATTTAACCTCTAAAGAACTAGAAGAAATAGATACGTTAGTTAAAGAGTCTTCTAAAACGGTTTAATATTCTTTTATTTTAAATACCCTACTTTTACACTATGTCACAAGAACTTAGACTTTCTAGCTGGTTGCCCACCACAAACAAAGAGGTAAAACTTAGAGGTTGGGATTATTTAGATGTTATTTTATTTAGCGGAGATGCTTATGTAGATCACCCATCTTTTGGTCCTGCAGTTATTGGTCGTATTCTAGAAAGTTATGGGTTGCGTGTTGCTATTGTACCACAACCAAGCGTACATGATAATTTACAAGATTTTACAAAGCTTGGCACGCCAAGGCTCTTTTTTGCTGTTACAGGCGGTTGTATGGATTCTATGGTAAGTAATTATACAGCAAGCAAACGCCAACGCGACAAAGATGCATATACGCCAAATGGAGATAAAGGGTTTCGTCCAGATTATGCAACCATTACATATTCTAAAATTATCAAAGAAAAGTTTCCAGACGTTCCCTTGATGATTGGCGGTATTGAAGCCTCATTACGTAGAGTTACACATTACGATTATTGGTCTGATAAATTAATGCCTTCTATTTTAGCATCTTCTAATGCCGATTTATTAGTCTACGGAATGGGTGAGCAACCTTTAAGAGAGATTGTAGAATTACTTCAAAAAGGAGTTCCTTTTTCTAGTTTAAAAACTATAAAACAAACTGCTGTATTGCTTCCGAAGGAAGAAAAAATTCCGAAGAATAAAAATTGGGAAGACGTGACTATCCATTCGCACGAAACCTGTTTGAGAGACAAAAAATTATTTGCTTCTAATTTTAAAATTATAGAGCAAGAGTCTAACAAACTTGCAGCAAGAAGAATATTTCAGGATATTGGTGATAAGAAATTAGTTATCAATCCACCTTATTTTACGATGACTGAAAAAGAAATTGATGCTTCTTTCGATTTACCTTTTACACGCTTACCACATCCTAAATACAGTAAACGCGGACCCATACCTGCTTTTGAAATGATTAAGTTTTCTATTAACATTCATCGGGGTTGTTTTGGTGGTTGTAGCTTTTGTACAATTTCTGCGCATCAAGGAAAATTTATAGCAAGCAGAAGTCAGAATTCTATTTTAAAAGAAGTCGATAAAGTAGCAAACATGCCCGATTTTAAAGGGTATTTATCGGATATTGGAGGACCTAGTGCCAATATGTATAAAATGAAAGGAAAAATACAAGCTATTTGTGATAAGTGTGTAGCACCAAGTTGTATTAATCCTGTAATTTGTAGTAATTTAGACACATCTCATAAGCCTTTAACCGAATTATATCAAGCAGTAGATAAACATCCTAAAATTAAAAAATCTTTTATTGGTAGTGGTATAAGACATGATATGTTGGTACCCGAATTTAATAAAAATGCCGATCCAAAAGAATTGGATGCTTATACAGAAGAGGTAATGACAAAACATGTCTCTGGTCGTTTAAAAGTAGCGCCAGAGCATAGCTCTGATAACGTTTTAAAATTAATGCGAAAACCTTCTTTTAAATATTTTCATTTATTTAAAGAACGTTTTGATAAAATCAATATTAAAAAGCGTTTAAACTTGCAGTTAATACCTTATTTTATATCGAATCACCCCGCGTGTGAGTTAGAAGATATGGCAAATCTTGCTGCAGAAACTAAAAATATGGGTTTTCAGTTAGAACAAGTACAAGGTTTTACACCAACGCCTATGACCGTAGCTACCGTTATTTATTATAGTGGCTACCATCCTTATACCTTAAAACCTACCAAAACACCTAAAAGTAAAAAAGAAAAAGACGAACAACATCGTTTCTTTTTTTGGTATAAAAAAGAGAATAAGGCGTGGATTAGAAATACCTTAAATAAATTAAGTAGAACCGATTTGTTACGTGTTTTATTACCAGAAAATACCAAATGGCAAAAAAATAAAAAGGTGCATACCAAAAACACTTTTGATGATGCCATCCCTTTTAATAAGCGGAAAAATAAAAATTTTAGAGCTAAGAAATAAAGGTATAAATAATACGCTATCTATTTAATAATTTTCTTCGTATTCTACTTAATTGAATTGGAGTAATACCTAAATAAGAAGCTATTACTTTTTGAGTAAATTGATTCTCAATATTTTTATTATTTTTTAATAAATCTAGATAACGTTCGGTAGCATTAAAATGAAGTAGTTTGTAGTTTTTTTTTAAACAAGATAAATATAAGTTTTGAATATTTATTCTATGAAGCCTTGCTAATTCAAAGTTGTTTTCTACTTCTTTTATAAAATTTTTATATGGAGTTTCAATAATGATACTATTTTCTACTATTTCTACAACATAATCTGCGGGTTCTTTTTCTATTAATTTTTCTAAAGGAAATATAAAATCTCCTTCTTTAAGCAGGGCTTTGTTTATTTCTATACCATTATAAAAAGAATATACTTTTATTAATCCTTTTTTAAGATAGGATATTTTTTTGGTACTTGACCAATATCTAAAAATTTTTCTTTTTTTGAATATGTTTTTTCAATGAATATTTTTCTAAAAAAATCTTTTGATTTTTCAGAAATAGGCGAAATACTATTTAAATAATTTAAAAAATCTTCCATTCTTATCTTTTTTTATAACTATTTTATTTTAACATGTGGTAAACCATCTTCTAAATACTCTTTACCTATTTTATTTGTTTAAACTTATGTGATTTGTAAAAGAATTTAAATAAGTTTATGTAGGTATTTCTATAATAGTTGTGGTATTATCAAAAAATAATTTTAATGATACCATCCCTTTTATTAAGCGGAAAAATAAGAATTTTAGAGCTAAAAAAAAAGGGTAAATGTTTATTTTTTTTAAAAGAAGGGTAACATATATGATTTATTATTGATATGTTATTGTAATTTAAAAACAAATAAAAATGAAACATTTAAAATTAACAGCAGTATTAGTATTAATGATATTTAGTATAACTGCAAAAGCACAAAACATTATTGTAAAAGCTGGTTTAAGCAGCACAGATTTAAAAATGTCTGATAATTCTGGACCTTTAGATCAATTTAATTCAGCTAAAAAAAGTATCCATTTTGGTGTTTTTATGGAACGTAAAATGAATGATATAATATCATTTGAAACAGGTCTTGTTTATGATCAAAAAGGTACAAAACAAAAATTACAAGTGTTTGGAAACACTATGACAAATTTAATACAACTTAACACTTTAAATCTTCCTGTAGCTTTAAAAATTAGCTTAGATGCTAGTGAAAATGTTAGGGTTTTTGGTAAACTTGGTGGTTATGGTGGTTATAATCTATCAGGTAAAGTATTAAAAACTGTAGTTGACGCATCTGGTACTACTTTAAGTGATACTTCAAATGCTCTTTCAATAGGAAATAATGCTACTAACGATGATATTAAAGGGTTAGATTATGGCGCAACATTAGGTGTTGGTCTTCAATATAAAAGAATATTATTAGAAATTAATTATGATATGGGATTAGCCAATCTA
>CAMZLD010000120.1 GCA_947311635.1 uncultured Flavobacteriaceae bacterium
CTAAAGAAGTATTAAAAAACGGTTATTTTCATACTGGTGATACAGGCGAATTTGACGCTGATGGATTTTTGAAAATTACAGGGCGAAAAAAAGAAATGTTTAAAACATCTGGCGGAAAATACGTTGTTCCGCCACTATTAGAAGGAGAATTAAAACAATCACGTTTTATTGAACAAGTAATGGTTGTTGGTGAAGGCGAAAAAATGCCAGCTGCTATTATTCAACCAAATTTTGATTTTTTAAGAGAATGGGCAAAACGGCACCAGATTGATTTTAATACTACTGCTGAATTAATTTCGAACCAAAAAGTAATAGAACGTATTCAAAAAGAAGTAGACCAATGTAATTCACATTTTGCAAAATGGGAAACCATAAAACGTTTTGAACTTACACCAGATCAATGGACTATTGATGGAGGGCATTTAACACCAACCATGAAAATGAAACGAAAAATAATCAAAGAAATTTATAAAGATTTATACAATAAAATCTATTGTTAATTCTTATTTTTGTCTTTGTAATAGCCTTCAATTTTCATGGAACATTTTATAGTATCAGCTCGTAAATATAGACCGCAAACATTTCAAGATGTTGTTGGCCAGCAAGCTATAACCAATACTTTAGAAAATGCCATAAAAAACAACCATCTAGCACAAGCTTTATTATTTACTGGCCCTAGAGGTGTTGGCAAAACTACCTGTGCACGTATTTTAGCAAAAAAAATTAATCAAGACGGACAAAAAGAAGTCGATGCTGACGAAGATTTTGCTTTTAATATTTTTGAATTAGATGCCGCATCTAATAATAGTGTTGATGATATTAGAAACCTAACAGAGCAAGTACGCATTCCACCCCAAACTGGCCATTACAAAGTGTATATCATTGATGAGGTGCATATGTTGAGTGCTGCAGCTTTTAATGCTTTTTTAAAAACATTAGAAGAACCGCCTGCACATGCCATTTTTATTTTGGCAACAACAGAAAAACATAAAATCATACCTACAATTCTATCACGTTGTCAGATTTTTGATTTTAAAAGAATTGGTGTTTTAGATATGAAAAATTATCTAAAAACCATTTCAGAAAAAGAAAACATTACAGCAGAAGATGATGCATTACACATCATTGCCCAGAAAGCAGATGGCGCATTAAGAGATGCACTTTCTATCTTTGACCGTGTAGTGAGTTTTTCTGGTAACAAACTCACAAGAAAAGCAGTAGCCGAAAACTTAAACGTTTTAGATTACGATACGTACTTTGAAATGACCGACTTATTATTAGAAAATAAAATACCAGAAGCCTTAACGCATTTTGATACTATTCTTAGTAAAGGTTTTGAAGGTCATCATTTTATTAATGGCATTGCTTCTCATTTTAGAAATTTATTGGTCGCTAAAGATAAAGCAACTATTGCCCTACTTGAAGTTGGTGATGCTGCAAAAAAGAAATACTTACAACAATCAGAAAAAGCCAGCCTTACATTTTTAATAAAAGCTATAGAAAAAGCAAACGATTGTGATTTGCAGTATAAAGTAAGTAGAAACCAACGCTTGCTTGTAGAATTAACACTTATGCAGATTGCCTCTATCACTTTTGATGGAGAAAAAAAAAAGCATAAACGCTTTATAATACCAGCTTCTTACTTTATTAGTAACATTATAAAAAATACACTTGTAACTGAAAAAATTGATCGCGTAATTTCTACTCCAAAATCAACAACTTCAATCCCAGAAATACAACTTCCGAAGCGAAAAAAAATAGCAAGTCCATCATTTCAAAGCTCTGAAAAAAGAAAAGGATCTGCATTATCCTTAAAAAGTATTCACGCAAAAAAGGAAACTAAAAAACAACAAATTGAAGAAGATTACAGTCAGCATCCTCGCACACCATTTTCTGAAGAAAGCTTACAAAAATTCTGGAAAGATTACGCAGATAAAATGGAATTAAAAGGTGAAAAAATTATTGCATCAATTTTAAATGCAACACTTCCTACACTTGAAAATAACGTTATTCAGTACACGCTACCAAATACATTAATGAAAGCTGATTTAGAACGGAATAAAAACAAACTCATTGGGTTTCTTAGAGAAAAATTAAATAATTATGGCATATCACTCAATGTACTCGTTAATGAAGAAGCAAGAAAAAAATATGCATATACACCACAAGAGAAATATGAAAAAATGAAGGCGAAAAACCCAAATCTTGCTTTGCTTCGTAAAACTTTTGACTTAGACTTATAATTATGTTAGGACTCAAATTACCTACCGATCCACGCTGGGCAAACATTGCCGAAAAGCATATAGAAGAAATACTCATTGACCATGCACACTGCGAATTGAAAGCTGCTGCTACTGCAAATTCTTTAATTATGAGTTTTCCAGAATACCCAGAATTAGTAACTGAAATGGTGGCACTTGCCAAAGAAGAAATGGGACATTTTAGCTTGGTACACAAACGATTACTAGAAAAAAACATAACATTAGGTAGAGATCGTAAAGATGTGTATGTGCATAAATTACTTTCATTTTTTCCGAAAGGAGGCAGTAGAACCACCCAACTGGTACATAGATTATTGTACGCTGCACTCATAGAAGCCAGAAGTTGTGAACGGTTTCGACTTTTATCAGAACAGTTAAAAGACAAAGAGTTAGCTGCTTTTTATGAAAAATTATTGGTTTCAGAAGCTAATCATTACACCCTGTTTTTAGGCTTTGCGCGTAAGTATGGCGACAAAAAAATAGTAGATACTAAATGGCAAGAACTGCTTAAATTTGAAGCGGAAATTATGAAAAATCTAAACAATAAATCATTTATACATGGATGAATTTTCCTTTTCATATACTATTTAACAAATTAAATAGTTTATATACTAAACTTAAGCCCCATAAAGCTAATTATTATGAAAAAACTAATTTTAACCCTAACAGTTGTTTTATTAGTGACCTCTTGTGTTTCTAAAAAGAAATACGTTGCACTAGAACAGCAATTAACAGACACCAAAGGTAGTCTCCAAAAAACAACACTTGCTAAAGAAGAATTAGAAGCCAAAATGGCAAAAATTCAACAGCGCGTAGAAAATTACAATAACAAAATCAACTCTTTACGAAATGTAAATGCTAGTTTAGAAAGCACAAACTCTGGATTACAAAGAGAAAACGATATTAAACTAGATATGGTTGGCAATGTTGCAGTGATGTCTAAAGCAATGAAACGTAGAATGAATGAAACTTTAGCAAAAGTGCATCCTTCTGTTTTAGCACAAGCTAAAGACTTAAAAGATTCTTTAAACATTGCAATGTCTTACAATTTAAAAAGAAATATAGATACTTCTGATCTAGAAAACTATGATGATATTAATATCAATATTGACCAAACAGTTGTCATGATTTCTATTTCTGATAAATTACTTTTTAACACCGCTAGTTATAAAGTAAATAGAAAAGCTTATAAATTATTAGGCAAACTTGCAGAAATAATGAAATCAGAACCAAGTATGGACGTAATGGTAGAAGGACATACAGATGCCCGTTCTATACACAATGCAGTTGTACAAGACAACTGGGATTTAAGTGTCAAAAGAGCCACTTCTATTGTGCGTTTGTTAGAAACAAAATTTAATGTGCCCGCAAACAGATTAATTGCATCTGGTAGAGGAAGTTCTATGCCTTTAGTAGGCAATTCCACTAGAGAAGACAGAGCCAGAAACCGTAGAACGCGTATTATTATTTTACCAAACTTAGATAAGTTTTTCGGATTGCTTGCCCAAGATGGCACCTACAAACCCTAAAAATTTATTATAAACCTCTAAAAGCGTTATTTTTACTAAATAGCGCTTTTTTTATTTAAATCATCTTCTAAAATTAAAAACCATATAATTTTAATAGCCAGCAAGTTTCTTGTATTTTTGCTTTATGATAAATAACGACACCATCATTGCTTTAGCAACACCTTCTGGTGTTGGTGCCATAGCAATCATTCGCCTGTCTGGTAAAAATGCTATTTCTATTTGTGCGCCTTTGTTTAAATCTATAAATGGTAAAGATTTAAACAAGCAAAAAAGTCACACATTACATTTAGGACATATCATAGAAAAATCAAAAGTTTATGATCAAGTACTGGTAAGTGTATTTAAAAACCCACACTCTTATACAGGTGAAAATGTCATTGAAATTTCTTGTCATGGCTCTACCTTTATACAGCAAGAAATTATACAATTATTTTTAAAAAAAGGCTGTAGAATGGCAAACAATGGCGAGTTTACCATGCGTGCTTTTTTAAACGGAAAAATGGACTTAAGTCAAGCTGAGGCAGTAGCCGATTTAATTGCTTCTAATTCTGAAGCTTCGCATCAAATGGCCATACAACAAATGCGTGGTGGCATTGCAAATGAATTAACAGCTTTACGACAGCAACTATTAGAGTTTGCTTCTTTAATTGAATTAGAACTAGATTTTGCAGGTGAAGATGTTGCCTTTGCTGATAGAACTAAATTTACTACATTAGTAGCTCAAATTATTACTATTTTAAAACGTTTAATAGATTCTTTTGCTTACGGAAATGCAATGAAAAATGGAATTCCAGTAGCAATCATTGGCCAACCAAATGTTGGAAAATCTACGTTGTTAAATACGCTTTTAAATGAGGAACGTGCCATTGTTTCTGAAATAGCGGGGACTACAAGAGATACCATAGAAGACGAAGTCATTATTGAAGGTGTTGCGTTTCGATTTATTGATACTGCAGGACTAAGAGAGACGAAAGACATTGTTGAAAATATTGGCATTCAAAAAGCTTACGAAAAGGCAGAAAAAGCACAATTAATTTTGTTTTTAAGTGACTTAAAAACAATGGAAGACATTCAATCAAAAATTGAAGAATTAACTAAAAAATACCCTAATAAGCGTATTATAACAATTCTCAACAAGGTAGATTTATTATCAAACACTACAATAACAAAACTCAAAACTCAAATTCCGAATCTTGTTTTTCTTTCAGCAAAAGAAAAAACAGGTATTGATGCCTTAAAAAAGCAACTAACTTCATTGGTAAATAAAGGAGCACTTAGTGCAAATGAAACTATTGTGAGTAATTCTCGCCATTTTGAAGCTTTAAATAATGCACTAGAAAGTATTACTGCTGTGCAAGATGGTATACAAGCCAATATTCCTTCAGATCTATTTGCTATCGATATTCGAGAATGCTTACGCCACCTTGGATCTATTACAGGGGAATTTGATGTAGATAAAGATATTTTAGGCACCATCTTTTCGAGTTTTTGTATCGGAAAGTAAGTTTATTTTTAAACCTCAAATACCCTAACATCATTTGAAAATAGCTTTCAAAGCAGACACTACGTAATCTACTTCTTCTTTGGTGTTAAAATGACTAAAAGAAAATCGAATGGCTGGTTTTTCTTGCTCTTGTAAAGGCAATATGGTTTGTAATACGTGAGAACCTGCACTACTACCACTTTGACAAGCACTTCCGCTAGAACAAGCAATCCCTTTTAAATCTAACTGAAAAGGTAATAAATCGGACTTCTCATTAAAACGAACACTTAAAATATTGTAACTAGCACCTTCAAACGTACCATTTATTTTAACAGATTCAAAAGTACTTTGCAATTGATCAATCATATATTTTTTTAAACCAAATACATGTTGTTTATCTTTCTCTAAATGGGCATATGCCAAATCTAAAGCAGCCGCCATACCAAATATAGCATGTACATTTTCTGTACCAGCTCTAGCTCCCTTTTCTTGTGAACCACCAAAAATTAAAGGTTCAATTCCGAAGCCTTTTTTAAAATAAGCAAAACCAACACCTTTTGGACCATGAAATTTATGAGCGCTTGCTACAATAAAATCTATGGGTGTTTTTTGTAAATCAATAGCATAATGACCTATACCTTGCACTGTATCTGAGTGAAACAATGCATCGAATTTTTCACATAATGCACTAACTTTATCACAGTCTAATAATGTGCCTATTTCATTATTGGCATACATTAAACTAACCAAAGTCTTTCCAGATGCGTTATGTAATAAAGTTTCTAAATGCTTGTAATCAATAAACCCTTTAGTATCAACATCGACAATAAGAACATCGATTTGATATGTTTTATATAATTTTTCAATTGAATGTAACACAGCATGATGCTCAATACGTGATGTAATAATTGTTTTAACATTTAAATTACAAACTGCATTATGCAAAATAAGATTGTTTGCTTCACTTGCGCCGGCAGTAAAAATAATTTCTGAAGACGAAACATTTAAATGCTTTGCAATGCTTTTACGTGCGGTTTCTACCAATGACTTTGCCGCTCTACCAAAGGCATGCGTAGAAGAAGGATTACCGCAGGTTTCTTGCATGCTCTTTACCATACTTACTATCACTTCTGGATGCATTGGTGTTGTAGCTGCATTGTCAAAATATACTTTTTTCATTTTTACTAAAGGTTCTAAAACAAAAGTAGCTTTATTTTAGGAAAACTTTTTGCTTTTACTTCTAAAAAAAAAGTATTTTTGTTAAATGAAAAATATTTTTACTGCTTTAATAATGCTAGCTCTTATAAGCAGCTGTGATGATGGAAATTTTGAAGTTCCTTCTTTTGAATTTGAAACTACTGTAAACCATTGTGGTGAGTATGTGCTTTATAAATTAAGTACTAGTAAAACAGAAACTTTGATACTTTCTTTAACAGCTTCTAGCATTCGAAATACAGTTACAACAACACCTATAGAGGTTAACATTAGTGCTGCAAATGTTAATTACCGTACCTTTTCTGGTGCTTTAAATGCAAGCACATACTTTTGCGCTGCTGTACCTCCTACTTTGCCTGCTGTTACTAGAAATTGGATCGCTTTATCTGGAAATCAAAATAAAATTATTATTGAAACTACAGCAGTATTAGATGCTGCAAACACACTTGTTGGCTACAAACACAGTATTGTACTTAAAAATTTGGTACTAGAAAGCAATGGAGAATCTATTACGTATGAAACATACGATTTTGGTTCTTTTGAAACTGCTATTTAGTTGTTTTTATTCTGAAAAATATAAACTTCTGTAGCTCCTTTACCGTATTTTTGATACGAAGCATCATACATTTTTACAGGATAATTTTTAAACAAATTATACAATTCTTTTTTTAAAACACCATCGCCAACGCCGTGTATAAAAACAATTTTTTGATACCGCTTTTTAATTGCGAATAATAATTTTTGCTCTGCAACTTGAAGCTGAATAGAAAGCATTTCAAAATTTGACATCCCTTTATTACTTTTCGTTAAATGGTGAATATGCAAATCTACCTCTAAGGCTAACTGCTTATTTTTATCTTTAATAAATTTTGGTTTATTATCTTTAGGAAGCACATCTTTATCTAAAAAAATACGATTTATCTTCTGAAGCTTCACATCAATTGCTGCTTGTGTTTTTACCAATTCTTTACGTCCATATAAAAACTCAAACCCATCTTTTGTTTGAAATGTAATCTGTTCTCCTTTAATAGAAATTACAACACCAATTAGCGTGTCTTCTATGACAGAAACAGTATCTCCGATTTGAATTTTTTTATTCATTTTTTTAGCTACTTTTACAAAAGTAAATCGCTTTTTTAAAATGGAAGATATAAATCCACTATTTTTTTTTGAAACTGTTTTAACTTCCGAAGCTATTTCAGAAGAACGAAAAAAACTACTTCAAAAAATAGCACAGCATATTGTTGCAAATAAAATTGAAAATATCAATTTTATTTGTACACATAATTCAAGAAGAAGCCAACTAGCACAAATTTGGGCGCATGTTGCCATTGAATATTACACTATTAAAAACTTAGCTATTTTTTCTAGCGGAACTGAAACTACAGCTTTTCATAAAAATACTATCAAAGCTTTACAAAGTGCAGGTTTTAGTTTTAAAATCATTACATTTTCTCATAAAAACCCAATCTATGCCATTTTTTATAATAGTAAAGATAATCCAATAATTGGTTTTTCTAAAACCTTTAAAGATCGTAGTATTTTAAAACCATTTGTTGCTATTACTACTTGTGGTAATGCAGAAGAAAATTGTCCGTTTATACCAGAAGCTAAAGCTCGTTTTCATCTGCCTTATCTAGATCCAAAGCAATTTGATGGTTTAGAAAATACAGAAAATGAGTATCAAAAAACAAGTACAACAATTGCTTGTGAAATGGCTTATTTGTTTTCTAAGGTTGCTGATTTGTAAGGTAAACTATTTAAAATGTGTTGTAGTACTTCTGCCCTTGCAGCTGTTTTTTTATTGGCACGAATCACTTTAAAAGGTATTGCCGTTGCTTTGTTAGAAAGTTTAAACATTTTCTTTTTATAGGTTGTATATGCATCCCATAATTCTTGAGCATGTTCATCTACTTTGGTCATTTTCCATTGCTTTAATGGGTTGTTTTTTATTTCTTCAAAGCGTTTGGCTTGCTCATTTTTAGAAATGGACATGTAAATTTTTATAAGTCGTATACCAGATTCTGTAATCATTTTTTCAAAATTATTTACTTGCTTCATAAAAATTTTGTAATCTTTTTCGGTACAAAAACCATTAACGGGTTCTACAACGGCTCTATTATACCAGCTTCTGTCAAAAAATACAAGTTCTCCAGCCTTCGGAAATTTATTTACATAACGCTGAAAATACCATTGCGTTTGTTGATCTTCATTTGGTTTTGGCAAGGCTACAATACGTAATTGTCTCGGATTAAGTTTTTCTGTTACTCTACGAATGGCACCACCTTTTCCTGCGGCATCTCTTCCTTCAAAAATAATAATTACACGCTCATTATTTTCAACAACCCATTGCTGCATCTTAAGTAACTCTACTTGTAATTTTTTAAGATTTGCTTCGTAATTAACGTACCTAATGGCTCTTTCTGGGTTGTAAATTGATCTTGAAAGCAATGCAATCAAACCTTTTTTTGAATTTAATTTAGCGACATTCTCTGGTGTAAATAAGTTTTCTTCCATTATTTATCAATTTGTTTAGATGAACGGTGATAGCGCATTACAATATTGGGGTCTGGTAATACTGTTGTTTTTGCTTCTTTTTTACCTGTATAATCAAATCTTGAAAGTACGTAACGTATACTTTCTAATCGTGCTTTTTCTTTGTTGTTTGCTTTTACTAAAATCCACGGACTAAAAGTAGTGTGTGTTTTAGAAAACATTTCTTCTTTATAATATGTATATCGATCCCATAATTCTTGTCCTTTTTGATCTACGGGACTAAATTTCCAACGTTTTAAAGGATTGTCTAAACGCCCACTAAAACGTGCTTGTTGTTCTTCTTTTGATATTGAAAACCAAAATTTAATAATGATTAAATCATCTTCATAAAGCATATGCTCAAATTCTGGCACTTGTACTAAAAATTTTTTGTATTGCGATTCTGAACAAAAACCCATTACAGGCTCTACAACTGCCCTATTGTACCAGCTTCTGTCAAAGAAAACAATTTCACCAGGATTTGGTAGTTCTTTAATATAACGCCTAAAGTACCATTGTCCTTGTTCTATCTCTGTAGGCTTAGAAAGGGCTACCAAACGCATAGAACGTGGATTTAAATGTTCTACAAACCTTCTTATAGAACCGCCTTTACCTGCTGCATCTCTTCCTTCAAAAATAATAGCGACTCTTTTGTTTTGTTTAGAAACCCATTGCTGTAATTTAACTAGCTCTATTTGTAACAATTTAAGTTCTTGATTATAGGCAATGGTTTTTTTAACTTTTCGAATGTCAATACCTTTTGCTTCAATAGTGCTGAGCAATTCTTCATTTGAACTTATCTTTAAAAAATCTGATTTGTTTAATTGTGGTTTTATCATCATAACACCTAATATTTGGTACTATAAATTTACAAAAAAAAACACTATTTTACTAGTGGCTTTTGCAATTTAAAGTCAATACAAATTATTGCATTGCAGCTGCTATTTTTTTATAATCGCCATTTTCTAATTTGGTGCGTATTGCAGAAAATGCCAAAATGGTTTCTTCTACATCTTCTAAGGTATGCGAAGCTGTTGGAATCAATCTTAAAATCATTAAACCTTTTGGTATTACTGGGTATACTACAATAGAGCAAAAGACATTATGATTTTCTCTTAAATCGTGTACTAATGCCATTGCTTCTGGCACTTCTCCTTTTAGAAATACTGGTGTAATACAGGTGTGCGTTGTTCCTAAATCAAAACCTGCCGCCCGCAACCCGCTTTGTAATGCATTGGTAATTTTCCAGAGATTTTCTTTAAGTTCTGGCATGGTACGAATCATGTCTAAACGCTTTAAGGCTCCTTTTACCATTGGCATTGGTAAAGATTTTGCAAACATTTGAGAACGCATATTGTATTGTAGATATTGAATAACGTCTTTGTTACCAGCAAAAAATGCACCAATACCTGCCATTGCTTTTGCAAATGTTGCAAAATACACATCTATTCCATCTTGTACGCCTTGTTCAAAACCAGTACCTCTACCACCTTCTCCAAGGGTTCCAAACCCATGTGCATCATCTACTAATAATCTAAAGTTGTATTTTTCTTTTAAGGCTATAATTTCTTTTAATCTACCTTGTTCTCCTCGCATTCCAAAAACACCTTCAGAAATTACTAAGATACCTCCGTTGTTTGCTTCTGCCATTTTTGTAGCACGCTTTAAGTTTTTTTCAAAACTTTCCATATCATTATGGCGGTATACAAATCGCTTGCCTGCATGTAAACGAACACCATCTATGATACAAGCATGTGTATCCATATCATATACAATAACATCGTTTTTAGTAACCAATGCATCAATTGCAGAGACCATTCCTTGATAGCCGAAATTTACTAAATAGGCTGCTTCTTTATCTACAAATGCGGCACATTCTTGTTCTAATTGTTCATGATATTTTGTGTGACCAGACATCATTCTTGCGCCCATTGGGTAAGCCATACCATATTCTGTTGCTGCTTCTCCATCAATTTTTAATACTTCTGGATGGTTTGCTAAGCCTAAGTAATCATTGATACTCCAGGTTATAATTTTTTTTCCATTAAAAATCATTCTGTTAGAAATAGGGCCTTCTAACTTCGGAAATACATAATATCCTTCGGCTTGTTTTGCCCATTTACCTAAAGGTCCTTTATCTGCAATAATTCTTTCAAATAAATCTTTCATCTTTCTTTTTTTATACTCATATTAAGTATTTTACAAGGAGCAAAAATACCTTTTTTTTTTGAAGTTTTCAAACAAAAAAAAACACACCATATTTGGTGTGTTTTAAATACCTAAAAAAAGGATTTATTTTATATATTCTATTTCTTGTTGGGCTTCTTTTTCTGAATCAAAAAAGCCTTGCTCTTGCATCCATTTATCACTATAAATTTTTGCCATATAGCGTGACCCATGATCTGGAAAAATAATAACGACCTTACTATTTTTATCAAATACACCTCTACTTGCCAGTTGCATAGTAGCTTGCATAGCAGCACCACTTGTGTAGCCTGCAAAAATCCCTTCTGTTAAGGCAACTTCGCGTGCTTTATGCGCAGCATCTTCATCTGTTACTTTTTCAAAAAAATCTATAATATCAAAATCGGTAGCTGATGGTATTAAATTTTTACCCAAACCTTCTATTCTATATGGATAGATTTCGTTAGAATCAAATTCTTTTGTTTCATGAAACTTTTTAAGAATAGAGCCAAAAGCATCTACACCAATTATTTTAATATTTGGATTTTGTTCTTTTAAAAAACGGGCTGTTCCAGAAATTGTACCTCCTGTACCACTTGCAGCAATGAAATGAGTTATTTCTCCATTTGTTTGCTCCCAAATTTCTGGGCCAGTTGTAAGGTAATGAGCTTCTATATTTAACTCGTTAAAATATTGATTGATATATACAGAATTTGCTGTTTCTAAATGCAATCTTTTTGCTACTTGATAATAAGAACGAGGATCGTCTGCACTTACATGCGCTGGGCAAACATATACTTTGGCTCCCATTGCTTTTAGCATGTCAATTTTATCGTTTGACGACTTTGAGCTCACTGCTAAGATACATTTATAGCCTTTAATTATGCTTACCATTGCCAAGCTAAAACCTGTATTTCCTGAGGTTGTCTCTATAATTGTACTTCCTTTTTTTAGAATACCTTTTTTTTCTGCTTGTTCGATAATGTGTAATGCGATTCTGTCTTTGGTAGAATGTCCGGGGTTTTGTCCTTCAAATTTTACTAGAAACTCCCCTTCCAAATTCTGGGTGACTTTATTTAATTTTATCATTGGTGTATTACCAATAAGTTCTAGTATGTTTTGACTAACGCGTAATGGTTGTTTCATATAAATCAAAAAAATGATTATTTTTCAATATGCAAATTTACTAATTTTTTTTTATTATTTGGTTTATTTTCTAAATCAAGTATAAAGGCATAATCTCTTGCGACTTCTTTTAATGCATCAAAACGACCAGATGCTCCTCCATGACCGCTGTCCATATTTGTTTTAAGCAACAATATAGAATTATCTGTCTTCATTTCTCGCAGCTTAGCAACCCATTTTGCGGGTTCCCAATACTGTACTTGAGAATCAAATAAACCGGTTGTAACTAACATATTTGGATAAGCTTGTCTTTTAACATTGTCATATGGAGAATATGTTTTTATATAATCGTAAAAATTTTTTATGTTTGGGTTGCCCCACTCATCATATTCTCCTGTTGTTAAAGGTATGCTATCATCTAACATGGTAGTTACAACATCTACAAAGGGTACTGCAGAAATGATGCCATTAAACAATTCTGGGTTTAAATTTATAATGGCTCCCATTAATAGTCCTCCTGCAGAGCCACCCATGGCGTATAAATGCTTTGGTGATGTATGTTTTTCTTTTATTAAAAATTTTGCGCAATCTATAAAGTCTGTAAAGGTGTTTTTTTTATGTAGTAATTTACCATCTTCATACCATTGCCTTCCAAGATACTCACTCCCTCTAACATGCGCTATCGCATATACGAAGCCTCTGTCTAACAAACTTAATCTTGTTCTACTAAATCCTGCATCTATGGTATGTCCATAAGAACCATAAGCATATAATAATAACGGTGTTTGTGCGCTTAATGGTGTGTCTTTTCGTTTAACTAAAGAAATCGGTATTTTTTTTCCATCACGTGCTAAGGCCCAAATACGTTTACTTTCGTAATTGTTTTTATTAAATGAACCACCTAAAACGACTTGTTCTTTTTTAATTTCTTTTATTTTGGTTTTCATATTAAAGTCTATGACCGAACTTGGTGTGGTCATAGAGTTATAACTATACCGAATAACTTCTGTGTTAAATTCTGGATTTGAAAAAACACCTGCTGCATAGGTTTCTTCTTCAAATGGCAAATAGTAATCTTTAGTTCCATCCCATCGTTTGATTCTAATTTTATTTAAACCATTTGTGCGCTCTTCTAACACCAAATATTCTTTAAAAATAGAGATATCTTCTAATAATACTTCTTTTCTATGCGGAATAACATCTGTCCAAAAACCTTTTGTAGTTTGATTTTCTGGTGTCTTCATTAATTTGAAATTTGTTGCACCATCTTTATTGGTGACAATGTAAAAATGAGTGTCATAATGCGCAAGACTATATTCTAAATTTTCTTCTCTTTGTTGAAAAACTTTAAATTTATTTGCCGGTGTATCTGCACTTAAGATTCTAAATTCGGTAGATAAAGTACTATAAGAGCCTATAACTAAATATTTTTCTGATTTGGTTTTTCCGATATAGGCACCAAAGGTTTCATCTTTTTCGTGATAAACCAATTGATCTTCAGAAACTTTTGTGCCCAATATGTGTTTATAAATTTTATCACTTCGTAAAGTAATGGGGTCTTGTTTTGAATAAAAAACAGTTTTATTGTCATTTGCCCAAGTTATACCACCTGTGGTATTTTTTATCTTTTCTGGATATAAATTTCCGGTTTCTAAATCTTTAAACTGAATAGTATATTGTCTTCTACTTATTGTGTCTACGGAAAAAGCAGCAATGTTATTGTTTGTACTTATACTAAGACCTTTTAGGTGATAATAATCATGCTCTTTTGCCATTTCATTGACATTGAATAAAATTTGTTCGGGTGCTTTTAAGGTGTCTTTTTTTCGGGCGTAAATAGGATATTGTTTTCCTGTTTCAAAACGCGTAATATAATAGTATCCATTCTTTTTAAAAGGCACTGATGTATCATCTTCTTTGATTCTGGCTTTCATTTCTTGAAATAAATCTTCTTGAAACTTTTTGTAATGTGCCGTTTTTTCTTCAAAATAGTTGTTTTCTGCTTCTAAGTACTCAAATACATCTTTACTTTGTGCGTCTTTTATTTGAGCTTCTTTTTGAGCATCTGTAAGTTTCATCCAATAGTAATTGTCGATTCTAACATCATCATGCTTCAATAGTTTGGTTGGTGTTTTTTTTGCTATTGGTGGTTTTGGCATATTTTTTTGTTTTATATATTGATTCTTTCTAATTTCAAAATTAAAATTTTAACCAATAAAATGGAAAATCTTTTAATTTGTTTTTGTTCTATGAGTCTTTAAAATTTGTATTTCCGAAGCCTATTAAATAGAGCTTATTTTTAGCACGCGTTACAGCTGTATACAACCAGCGGTAATAATCAAGGCTTTCTCCTTCTGGCAAGTAGGGTTTTTCTATAAAAACGGTGTTCCATTGCCCTCCTTGAGATTTATGACAGGTCATTGCATACGAAAACTTGATTTGCAATGCATTAAAATATTTATTCTTTTTTATGGAAAGCATGCGCTTATAGTTTGATTTTTCATGGGCAAAATCTTTAGCTACTTCTTGATACAGTCTATTATTATCTTCGTAAGTTAAAGAAGGAGTTTCTGAAGAAAGGGTGTCTAAAAGCAATACGGTTTCAAAAGGTTTTTGATTTTTATAATCAATCATTCGTATTTGAACTTCTGCAAAACGAAAGCCATATAATTCTTTAAATTTATAGATTTGTAATATTTCGCAAATATCTCCGTTGGCAATAAAACCAGCTTCATCACTATCTTTTAACCAAAAATAGTTGTTTTTTACAATCATAATGTAGTCACCTACAGAAAGCTCATTTTCTTGCCCTCGAATTTTGGTTCTAATTTGTTGATTGTATTGATTTGCACGTTTGTTTGAGCGCACAATAAATGCTGTTTCTTCTACGCCATTATTTTGATAAGCTGAATGAATAGCTTCTTCTATTTCATAACCATCTACCAAACGAATAATATCTTTAAAATTCAAATCAAATGTAAAGGGTGCAGTGCTTTGAGCTGAAATTAATTGCCTTAAATCTGTAGCGTTTGCCAAAATTCCTGAATCTTTATGCTGACGCATTACTTCGTTCAATTCAATTTCTGAAACATCTTTATTGTAATTTAATGCTAAATTAGATTGATTAAGCGCAGGGCTCAAAGTAGATTTTACAGGTGGTAATTGTGCGGTATCACCAATTAAAATAAGTTTGCAATTTTTTCCAGCATACACATACGACATTAAATCGTCTAATAAAGAGCCGTTTTCAAACAATTTAGAATTACTTGTATTGTCAGAAATCATAGAAGCCTCATCAACTAAAAAAATAGTATTGGTATATTTATTTGTTTGTAAGACAAATTGTACACCTCCGTTTTTAATTTTTTTTGGGTGATATATTTTTTTATGAATGGTAAAGGCTTGTCTTTTAGAATAGACAGAAATAACTTTGGCAGCACGACCTGTAGGTGCTAACAAAACAGCTTTCATGCCTATTTTCCATAAATTTTTAACCATGGTGGTAATGGTAGTTGTTTTTCCTGTACCAGCATATCCTTTTAAAATAAATAAAGCATCATTATTTTTTTTTAACACAAAATTAGCCAATTGTTCTAAGAGGTGATCTTGAGTTTGCGTAGGTGTATGTGGAAATCCTTTAACAAGGTCTAGGTAAAATTCTGTAGGAGTTTTTGTCATATTTTAAATAAAAAAGCAAAGATACGAATCGAAATCTGCATAAAAATTTTAATCATTGAAAAAAAATTGTAGATTTGCGTATAACCAATTTATAAAAACAATATAATGAATATTTTATTAATCGCGTTAGCGGCACTAGTAGTTACTTTTTTATTAGCATATGTTATTGTAAACTTTATTCCAAGAAAATTGCATTGGATTATCTCCATTGCGCTTTTTGCGATAGCTGCCCTTTTGGCTGTTAAGTTGTATGATGGTATTATGAAACCAATTCAGTTTAATAAAAAGAAAGTTTCTAAATTTACAGAAGTAATACGTAACCTAAAGCTTCTTAGAGAAGCAGAAGTAGCTCATAAAAAAGTTACTGGTAAGTATACCGACAAACCTCAAGAATTAATCAATTTTATTGAAACAGGTAAGTTTGCTGTTACTGAAGCTAAAAATGTTACTAAAACAAAAAGAATTGGCGGCGGTTTAACAACAGAAATTGAAGTACGTGTGCTAGATACCATTGGATACGAACCTGTAAAGGCAAGTTTTGCTGGTAAAGATTATAAAAACATGTTTAAAATACCAGGAACAGACAAAACTTTTACAATAAAAACAGGTGAGATAGAAAAAGAAAATGGTAACGTAGCGCCAGTTTTTGAAATTACTGTACCAAAAGAAGTTATTTTAGCTGGTATGGATAAAGATTTAATTGCTGTAGAAAAAAAGGCAATTGCTAGTAATGAAATTAGAGGCGATATGATTAAAGTTGGCTCTTTAACCGAGGTAAATGATAATGGAAACTGGCCACCATCTTATGACGTTGCATTACAAACAAAATAAAATAGATTCTTTAGAAGGTCTACAAGAAAATTTAAAATTATCCATCCAATTAAGTTTGGATGGATTTTCTTTTTGCTTAACAGATACGCTGCAAAATACAATTGTTGCCATCATAGAGCACAATTATGAAAAGCCCTTTGCAAATCATCAAGAATTACTAACAAGCGTTCAATCTATTCTTTCTAAAGAACCCTTACTTAATAAACCGTTTGAAAAAGTAATCATTTTGCATAGTAATAACTTGTCAACATTTGTGCCTACCCCTTTATTTGATAAAGAAAAAGCCGTAGACTATCTCAAATACAATATAAAGACTTTAGAAAATGATTATATTGCTAATGACACCATTCAAACTGCAAACATTACTACGGTTTATGTGCCTTTTGTAAACGTAAATAATTATTTTTTTGATATATTTGGGGCTTTTGATTACAAACATATTGCAACCTTACTGGTTGAGAGTTTATTAGACATAAGTAAGCATAAAGAACTTCAGTTTTATGTGCATTTTCAAAAGCAAGACTTTCAAATCATTGTAATAAAAGATAATAAATTGGTCTTTTACAATTCATTTTCTTTTGCCACAAAAGAAGATGTTATTTATTATATTTTATTTACAGCAGAACAATTACAATTAAATCCAGAAGTATTTAAACTAGTATTGCTTGGTGACATTGAAGAAAATTCAGAAATCTATAATAAAATTTATACCTACGTTCGGTATGTTTCATTTGTAGAAACCGAATACAAAATGCACAACCATTTAGAAAAAATTGCACCTCATCAATTATTTACCTTAAGAAAATTATAACATGCGCATTGTTTCAGGAATACATAAAAGTAAACGCATTAGCGCGCCTAAAAACTTACCCGTACGACCAACAACAGATATGGCAAAAGAAAGTTTGTTTAATATTCTAAACAATCATTTTTACTTTGATCAAATTGCGGTAATAGATTTATTTGCTGGTACTGGCAATATTAGTTATGAATTTGGTTCTAGAGGTACAGAAAACATTTTAGCTGTAGATGCACATTACGCATGCGTACTATTTATTCTTCAAACTGCAAAAAAGCTTCATTTACCTATTAAAACTTTTAAAAGTGATGTTTATAAATTTTTAGAAAAAACTACGTTAACCGCAGATGTTATTTTTGCAGATCCACCTTATGGTTTTGATAAAGAACAGTTTCTTAAAATTGCCGATTTAATTTTTGAAAAAAAAATTTTAAATGAAGATGGGCTATTAATTATAGAACACTCTAAACACACTTTATTGGATAAACATCCAAATTATAGTCACTGCAAAAAATATGGAGGAAATATGTTTAGTTTTTTCAAAAACTTAGATGTTGATTAAAAAAGGCTTTTAATAATTTGTTCTTCAGAAATCCCTTCTGCTTCTGCTTTGTAATTTTTCACAATTCTATGACGTAATATAGGAAAAGCAACCGCCTGAACATCTTCTATATCTGGAGAGAATTTTCCATTTACTACGGCATGTGTTTTAGCTGCTAATATTAAATTTTGAGAGGCTCTTGGACCTGCGCCCCAATCAATATATTTTGCAACAATTTCTGGTGGATTACTAGATTTTGGTCTGGTTTTACCAACCAAATTAACGGCGTATTCTATAACATTATCAGCAACTGGCACACTACGTATTAATTGTTGAATTTTTAAAATTTCATCTGCCGAAAATAACGCATTTACTTTTGAAGTTTCATTACTTGTTGTTCTTTTTACAATAGCTACTTCTTCTAAAAAAGTGGGATAATCTAAGTTGATAGAAAACATGAAACGGTCTAATTGTGCTTCTGGCAAAGGGTATGTTCCTTCTTGCTCAATAGGATTTTGAGTTGCTAAAACAAAAAATGGTTTTTCTAAAGTATAATGATGCCCAGCAATGGTAACCGATTTTTCTTGCATGGCCTCTAAAAGAGCTGCCTGCGTTTTTGGTGGTGTTCTATTAATTTCATCTGCCAAAATGATATTGCTAAAAATGGGTCCTTTTATAAATTTAAAATGGCGTGTTTCATCTAAAATTTCGCTTCCTAAAATATCTGAAGGCATTAAATCTGGTGTAAATTGAATACGTTTAAAATCAATGCCTAAAGCCTGTGCTACAGTGTGTATTAACAAGGTTTTTGCCAAGCCTGGAACACCAACCAACAGAGAATGTCCGCCACTAAAAATAGATAACAACACGTGTGTTACTGTTTGGTCTTGACCAACAATAATTTTTGAAATTTCTTTTTTTAGCGCATTGTATTTAACAACTAGCTCTTTAACGGCAGCAACGTCTGACATATTTAAATCTTATTTTTTTGACCAATTATTTTTAAATTCACAATCGACATTTTCACCATTTAGCTTAATGTATGTGTCTTTAATTTTATCTGTATTCCATTTTTCTATGGTTTCTTCTTTTTTCTTTAGTAAGGCCATTTTTTGAATTTTAACATAATCTTTTACAAAATCTGCTGTATGAGCTTCTGTTTTATCTTTCATCAAGATAATTTTAAACATTTTAGGACCTCCTCTTTCTTGATCAAAAAAGGGTTCTGTTATATCGCCTTTGTTTAAATTTACCACTCTATCATACAAACTCGGGTCCATTCTTGTTAATTCAAAATGTGTATCTTGTGTATATGGGTTTATGATAACACCTTTATTATTTTTTGTTGATTTATCATTAGAAAATTCGGCTACAGCTTCTTCAAAAGTAATAGAACCATCTAACACTCTTTTTCTAATTTTTTCTAATTGTTCTTTAGATTTTGAAACTTCTTCTTCATCTATATCTGGTTGAATTAAAATATGGCGTGCATCTACTTCTTGACCTCTAATTTTTTCTACTTTAATAATATGATAGCCAAAATCTGTCTTAAAAGGTTCTGACACTTCACCTTCGGCAAGACTAAATGCAACTTCTTTAAATTCTTTAATAAACTGCCCATCTCTTTGTACCTGATACAAACCTCCGTTTTGTGAAACGCCAGGATCATCTGATTCTAACATGGCTTTTAAACGCATGCTAGCTCCATCTTCTATTTGCTTTTTTAAATCTTTAAGCTTGGCAATAACACGTTGTACTTCCTCTTTGGTAGGTTCTATATGTAAAACAATTTGAGCCAATTCTATTTCAGATCCAAATTCTGGTAGATTATCTGCTTGTTTTAAGGTATTAAAATAGTTTTTAACTTCATCTGGAGTAACACTTACTTTACTAACAATTGCTTCTTTTTCGCCTTGAATTAACAACTGTTCTCTTTGTATGGTACCTAATTCTTTTTTTAAATCAGATTCATCATTAAAGCCATAAAATTCTACAACCTTATCTAAAGAGCCAAGTTGTTGGGTGAAATTTGCAATAATTCTATCTACTTCGCCATCAACTCTTGCTTCTGAAATTTCAATACTATCTATTACAGCATGATGTGCCATTAATTTTTGTGTCATTATTTCTTCTAACATTTCGCAACGTGAAATATCAATTTTACCTTCACTTCTTAAGTTAATTTCTTTTTGAAATTTTTCAATATCAGAATCTAATACGATGTTTTTTCCTACTACTACAGCAACACCATCTACTTTTATTTTATCTTGTGCAAAGCTTGTTTTTACGATTAGCAATAAAAGAATTGCTATAATTACTTGTTTATTCATTTTAATATTGTTCAAAATTTTTACTGTTAATGGCATCTTCTACCAATGTCTGCTCTATTTTTCTTATTAATTCTAATTTTCTTTGGTATAAAATTAGTTGTTTTATTGTGGGTGCAATATAACTAATTGGCGCTATTTGGTGCTGTTTTAATACATCTTTTATAGTGACCAAATAGACGCCTGTAGAATCTGATAATTTTACGAATTTATTTTTCTGTAAAAGGCTTGATTTAGGTATTGATGTCAAAGGTGGAATTTCTTTTAAAAGATCTGTATATTTTATCCAGATTGTATCATTTAAATGAAACGTTTTTAGTTCTAATTCTCTTAATTTTAACATTTCTAAATCCTTCTCTTTAGAAGATTTAAACAATCTAATCAACTTTGTTTTTTCTAGTATATCATTGTCAAAGTGTAGATATCTAAATTTAACTAGTATTTCTTTAAGTTTAAAATTTTCTTTATTTAATTGGTAATAATCATTTATCTCTTGTGTATCAACATTTGTATTTAGCTCTTGATTTATCAATGCTTCTTTATAAGCATTGATAAATAAATCATCACGATATGTTTTTACTAAATTATCAAAAGATTGCTCTTTTTCAGAAAGATTCATTTCTGCTTTATACAATAACACTTCATGCTTTGCCCAAGAGTTTATATAATTTTTTACAAACAATAAACTGTCTTCTTTAGTAAGATTTTTAGGAAGTACTTTTGCTATATCTTTTTTGTACAAGTACGTATTATACACTTTTGCAACTGCATTGGTTGTATCTGCTTTTTTTATTGCAAAATACTTACAAGAAAAAATTGAACTTAAAATTAATATGTAAAAAATAAATCTCTTCAAACTACTTAGCGTATTTTTTAACAATCTTTTTAAGCAATTTCTTGTCGATTTTGACACTATATTTTTCTCGCAGTTCTGCTATCCAATTTTGCTCTAACTCTTTTTGAAAATCACTAATTACAATCCCTTTAATTTCTTTTAGCTTTTTTGTTTGTGCGGGTAATATAGCAGCTACTAAGACAACTACAAAATGCTGATTGTCTTTATAAATTTTAGAAACACCTAGTTTGGGTATAAAATTTTGGGGTAGTTGCTTGCTTGTAATTTCATAAACGCCATCGTTAAAGATAATATTGCTAGTATCAATGCTATTAGATATTTTTTCGACTGTCATTCCTTTTGTTAAAAAGGTATGTATATTTTTTGCTGTTTCTAGGTCTTTACAAATTGCCATATTTACCTTTACACGCTTGTTCCATTTATATTGGTCTGCATGTTTTGCAAAATAATTTTGAAGCGCTATAGAATCATTAGAAGCATCCCATATTTTTTTCTGAAGCAAATCAAATAATAAAAGTCCGTCTTTATATTCATTTAGTATGAATGCAAATTCTTTATTGTATTTTTCTAGATGATCACTATAATAGGTAAGAATCTGCGCGTTTTTAAATTTTTCGAAGTTTGCTCTATTTGGCGTTGCTCTTCTTCTAATTAAAGGTAAAAGATAGGCTCTTGAAGAAATGTCTTTGTCGTTTATTTTAAAAATAGAAGGTGCGTCTAGAAAGTGTTTTACTTTTTTAGAAATAAAAATACTGTCTAATAAAGTTGTGTTTTCTGTAATTTTAAATTTTTTCTTTAATTTATCTATTAAAGAGTTTGCAATTAATTGCGAACGTGCGTCTTTTTCAATTTTTTTAATTAAAATTGGCTTTAACGCTTTAAAACTTGGAATCTCGTATTTTTTTAATAATTTAATAATATGATATCCGTATTTGGTTGTAAAAGGTTTCGAAATTTCGTTTTCTTTGGTCAAAGCAAAAGCCACATCTTCAAAAGATTTTACCATATTTCCAGAGCTAAATTTACGTAACTTCCCTCCTTTTAATGCGCTGGCTTTATCTTCAGAAAACTTTGAAGCATAATACTCAAACTTTCCTTCTTTTAGAACATCTTTATATATTTTATTAATTTTCAGTTCATTTTCTTTGGTAACACCTTTTAACATAATGTGGGCAACTTCTACCTCTCCTTTTGAAGGACGAATATCATTCACCTTGACTATATGGTAACCAAAACGTGTTTTAAAAGGCTTAGATATAGTGCCTTTTTTTGTTGTATAACTAGCCGTTTCAAAAGGATAAACCATTCTAAATGCATTAAAATAACCTAAATTTCCGCCATTTTCTTTTACAGAAGGGTCTTCAGAATATTTTTTGGCAATGGCACTAAAATCTTTTCCGCTAAGAAGCTCTTTTCGAGCTTTCATAATTTTAGTATATGCTTTTAAGGTGTCACTTGGCAAAGCATTTTGCTTTACCATAATTAAAATATGACTTACGTTTACATCTTTTATGGTACGCTCATAAGCTTCTTTTACCAAGGCATTGGTTATTTTTTTATCTTTTAAAAAGGGTTTTGATAGTTGTTTTTTATATGAAGCCAACTCTCGTTTATAACGCGACACTGTGTCTAATCCCATTTCATAAGCAGCTGCTAATTTTAATTTATAATTGATAAATAAATCCAAATATTTAGTTACATTTTTTTGAGAAGGATCGGTTACTAAATCAATATTTTTTTCATACACTTTCGAAAATTCAGAAGTATAAATTGGTGTGTTATTAATGGTAACCAAAATTCGGTCTTTTTTTTGAGCTTGTACAGCACTAACAGTCAGTGCACATAAAATAATAAAGACGTTTTTTAATGTCATAAAGAAATACTTTTTATTGAAAATTTTTAAGGGTGCAATTTATTTTTATTTTTCGGCTTTTGTTGTTAAAAAAATCACAAAGATATAATACCTTTTATCTTACCAGCTTCTAGATATTTATTTATAATATCGTCTGCTTTATCCATTATAACATGAATGCTAACACTTGTATATTTACCAGTTTTAGATTTCTTTGTTGTTATAACAGCACCATTGTGGTTGAAAATATTTTCGAGTTTTTTAACCTTTTCATTATCTGAAGGTAAAATAAATTTAAAAAGATATTTTAAAGGAAACGTTGAGGTGTCTTCTAACTGTTCTTTTAATTTTTTATAAAAAGCTTCTTGATCATTCATATTTGCATCAAAATTTGGTGTACAAAAATACAACATATTCAACAAATAATAAAAAAATGAAAGCTTTTATAGTTTTCATACCAATTTATAAAGAAAACTCTTATTTTTGTGCATGCAGCAAAAAATCGTCATTTCTGGTGGCCCAGGTACCGGAAAATCTACCATTATAAATTTTTTAAAAAGTGAAGGGCATCAATGCTTAGAAGAAGTGTCGCGTCATATCATCTTAGATGCGCAAAAAAAGGGCATTGATTTATTTTCTAAAGACCCTATGTTATTTAGCAATTTAATATTAGATGCAAGAATTTCTCAATTTCACGAAGCAGAACGTGCTAAAAAAGAACTTGTTTTTTTTGATAGAGGATTACCAGATGTTTTTGCATATCTAAATTATATAGATATAAAGTACCCAAATCATTTTATAGATCAAAGTGAAAAACACCTTTATCACAAAGTATTTTTAACGCCACCTTGGAAAGAAATTTACACCAATGATAATGAACGTTATGAAAATTTTGAACAATCAAAAACCATTCATACATATATCAAACAGGCCTATGAGCAATTGGGCTATAAACCTATAATTATTCCGACAGGAACTATAGAAGAAAGAGTGGCCTTTATTTTTAAAAATTTATGATATCTTCTGAAGATATTTTACTAAAGTATTGGAAACACAAAAGCTTTAGGCTACAACAAAAACAAATTATTGAAAGTGTTTTAGAGGGTAATGACACCATTGCTTTATTACCAACTGGTGGTGGAAAATCTGTTTGCTATCAAGTACCAGCAATGCAAAAAAAAGGTGTTTGCATCGTAATTTCTCCTTTAATTGCTTTGATGAAAGACCAAGTAACTAGTTTACAAACAAAAGACATTAAAGCCGTTGCTTTAACTTCTGAATTAAACATAGAAGATACCATCATTGCCTTTGATAATTTACAATTTGGAAATTACAAATTTGTTTATCTTTCTCCAGAAAAATTACAATCACCACTCATTTTAGAAAAATTAAAGCAATTATCTATTAACCTTATTGCCATTGATGAAGCGCATTGTATTTCAACTTGGGGGCATGATTTTAGACCCAGTTATTTAAAATTAAAAATACTTAAAGAACTTTTTAGCAAAATACCAATTCTTGCATTAACAGCTACAGCAACAACACAAGTTATAGAAGACATTCGTTCAGAAATAAACCTAAAAGAACCAACAATTTTTAAGTCTTCATTTTACAGAAAAAATATTGCATACCATGTTTTAAAAACCGAAGACACCTTAACTACCTTGGTCAATCTTCTTAAGAAACATCAAACCAAACCAAGTATTATTTTTGTAAATACCAGAAAAAAAACACAACAAATACAGTTATTACTTCAAAAAAAAGGACTTCAATCGAGCTATTATCATGGTGGATTATCAAACATTGAAAAAGAAAAAGCGTACAATGATTGGTTTTTAGAAAAAAAGAAAATCATGGTAGCAACCAATGCATTTGGCATGGGAATTGACAAGAATAATGTAGCCATTATTATCCATCTTCATATTCCTCTAAGCATTGAAAATTACATGCAAGAATCTGGTAGAGCCGGCAGAGACAATTGCCTTTCAAATGCGCTTATTTTAATTCATACCGCTTCTGCAGTAACCACAAAAAACACATTACAAAAAAACCTGCCTGATATTCCGTTTTTCAAATTGGTTTATAAGAACATAAATAATTATTTTCAAATTAGTTTGGGCGAAACACTGAATCACTCTCAGCCTTTTGACCTACATGCATTTTGTGCTCATTTTAAATTGCCTATTTTAAAAACAATACATGCGCTACAAATGTTAGAAAATTTAGAAATTATTAGCTATCAACAACACGCCAATAGCCAATCAATTTTAAAATTTAAAATAGGAGCCAATGAAATATTAAGCTATACGAACGCATATAGCCAGTATCAAAAAGTCATTAAATTATTATTAAGAAGTTATGGCGGTATTATAAACAACCCTACAACAATAAATGAAACCTACTTAGCCTCTAAACTCGATATTTCAAAAAAACAACTACAAACTACTTTAGAAATCTTAAAAAAAGAAAACATCATAGTGTATAAAAAAGCAATTCAAACAGCTTTAATAACATTTTTAGTACCAAGAGATGATAATAGAACCATTTATGCTGTACAACACAAAATAACAGCTGCCAACCAACGTAAAATAGACAAGGTTAATGCAATGATTAATTATGTTAAAGACGAATCAACATGCCGAAGCAAGCAATTGGTTTCGTATTTTGGAGAAGCGCTTAAGAATGATTGTGGAATCTGTGATGTTTGCAAAAAAAAAGGATTACAAAAAACTTTAAGTTTTGACGAATTAGCATTAAAAATTACTTCTTTATTAAAAGCACATAAAGCTTTAAATTCTAAAGAAATCAGCATCCATTTAAATACTACTAAAGAAAACACCTTAATTGTTTTACAAATGTTATTAGAAAAAAATATAATAAGCTTAAATTCGCAACATCAATTTAGCATTATTCTATGAAAGCATTACGTATCGTATTTATGGGCACACCAGATTTTGCTGTGGCAACACTGGCTGCATTATTAAAAACAAAGCATCAGGTTGTTGGGGTAATAACAGCGCCAGACAAACCAGCAGGAAGAGGACGGAAAATACAACAATCTGCCGTTAAAAAATTTGCTTTAGAGCATGGGTTAAACATTTTACAGCCCACAAATTTAAAAAACGAACAATTTTTAAAACAACTAAAATCATTACAAGCCAACTTACAAATTGTGGCAGCTTTTAGAATGCTTCCAACGAGCGTTTGGAAAATGCCAACCTACGGAACTTTTAATTTGCATGCATCATTGTTACCAGACTACAGAGGTGCAGCTCCAATTCATTGGGCAATAATTAATGGCGAAAAGAAAACAGGTGTAACTACTTTTTTTATAGATGAAAAAATTGATACAGGAGAAGTTATACTACAAAAGAAAATTAAAATCTCAAAAACAACTACTGTAGGAGAGCTACATGATGCTTTAATGATTATTGGTAGTAAATTAGTTGTTAAAACAACACATTTAATTGCTAAAGGTAAAGTAAGTACAATAAAACAACCCAATAGTAGTACAAAAAAAGCACCCAAATTATTTTCTGAAAACTGTAAAATAGACTGGAATGTTTCTAGAAAAAATATTTACAATAAAATTAGAGGTTTAAACCCCTTTCCTACTGCTTGGACAAACTTGCATCAAAAAGGAACAATTACTAGTCTTAAAATTTATGATGTTGAAAAAATTAAAGAGCAGCATAATTTTTCATTTGGAAGTATCATAACAACAAAAAATGAAATTAGAATTGCAGTTAAAAAAGGGTTTATTAACATTAAGACCTTAAAACTATCTGGAAAGCGTAAAATGGATGCTAAAAGCTTACTCAATGGCTTTGTATTTGATAAAGATGCGTATTTACTTTAAGCCTTTATTAACAAGGTTTAACAAAGATAGACACCATATATCCCCAGGTTATTAACAATTTAGGGGTATTTATTAACAAAATACTGTTTTTTTTAGGGTAAAACTTGCGTAAACCCTTATTACTGCTATATTTGTTGTGCTATTAATAGCGAATTATGTTTAACCTTAATAATTAATTAAAATTATGAACAAGTCAGAATTAATCGACGCAATGGCTGCAGATGCAGGAATTTCAAAAGTAGCTGCTAAAGCTGCGTTAGAATCTTTAACTGATAATGTAACAAAAACTCTTAAAAAAGGAGGAAAAGTTGCATTAGTAGGATGGGGAACTTGGTCTGTATCTAGAAGAGCAGCAAGAAATGGTAGAAACCCACAAACAGGTGCTACAATCAAAATTAAAGCAAAAAATGTTGTGAAATTTAAATCAGGAGCTGGCTTTTCTAAAGCAGTAAACTAATTTAAAACAACAATCGTTTTAAAACTTCCTTTTTAAAGGAAGTTTTTTTTTGTGCCATAAATTATTATATTTACAATATAAAGCAAAATCATGGTAAGTTTAAATCCACATAAAGGGAGGTTATTGGTTGCAGAACCATCTATTTTAAATGACCAATCATTTAATAGATCTATCATTTTTATAACTAAAAACGATACCGATGAAGGCACCATTGGCTTTATCGTTAACAAACCAACTAATTTTGTATTAAGTGACCTCTTACCAGATATAGATTGTGACTTTAAGGTATATACTGGTGGTCCTGTATCTTCAGAAAACCTTTACTTTATCCATAAAATACCACATTTAATACCAAATAGCATTGAAGTTTCTAAAGGTATTTACTGGGCAGGTGATTTTGAAATGATTGTATCGCTATTGAATGAAAAAAAAATAAACCAAGATGATATTCGTTTTTTTCTTGGATATTCTGGTTGGGAAGAAAATCAATTAAAAGATGAGTTAGATATTGATTCTTGGGTTGTTGTAGAAAACAATTATGCCAATATCTTAAATATGGATGCTTCAGAAGCTTGGAAAAAACAACTTATTGAATTTGGTGGAAAATATCAAATTTGGGCAAATGCCCCAAAAAACCCAAGCTTAAATTAAAACACCTCTTTCATTAATTCTTTTAATGCCAAAGAAGTTTCATTCGAAAATTTTTTCTTTTTATACTGAGTTACTGGCTGTATACCTTGTATGGTGTTTGTAATAAAAATTTCGTCTGCTTTTTGAATTTCAAAAGGTGATATTTGTGTTTCTTCTATTGTAAACACATCACTCTCAGTAATACTTTCTATTATTTTTTTACGGTAAATACCATTAATGCAACCTTCTTCTAGCGCAGGTGTTATGATATGATTTTTTTTAATAAGAAAAATATTTCCGTTAAGTACTTCTGCAACGTGTTTATGATGATTTAACAAAATACAATTATCAAATCCGTTTTCTGAAGCAAAAACGCTTCCTAAAACATTTATTATTCTATTGGTCGTTTTAATTGTTGATAGTAAGTTAGCTTGTATATAAAAATCTTTGTAGAGATCTAATACATAGGGCACAGTGATGTTTATTTTTAAAGGTACGGCTTCAATAATAAAATCAATATCGTTTGTCAATGGCGAAAAAAAGCCTCCGTCTTTTCTGTAAACCGTAAGACGCACTCTAGCTATTTTATCAATATTATTGGCCTTTATAGTTTTTTTGATTTCATTTTCAAAAAATTCCAAATTAAAATCCATGGGTACTTCCATTCTTAAAAGATGCATAGATGCCATTAATCTAAAATAATGGTCTTCTAAAAATTGAATGTTGCTATCTATTACTTTTAAGGTTTCAAAAACGGCATCGCCATATCTAAATGCTCTATTGTCTTTGGTAATAAGTATCTCTGATGAAGCACATATTGCGCCATTAAAATTAATCATAGTGGAAATTTAGAAACCAAAATTACACAAAAAAACCTTGATAATTTCAAGGTTTTTTTGTGTAATTTTAACGTTAAGCGCCAATAGTTTTTTTAAGCAATGCTATTTGATTTTCCCAAAACATTTTTGATTCTTCTACCTCATCTTCATCATCTGCAAAATCAGTAACGATAAGAGAAACATCATTGGTTAATTCATCTACTTGAATTTTAAATTCAAAATAGCTTTTAGCGTCATCATCTTCTTCCCATTTAAATTTTATTCGTTCGTTTGCTTTTTTGGTTAATACTTTTGCTGTTTCTTCAGAACCATCCCAAATAAAAGTATAATTTACACCTCTAGAATTTACATTATCTGCAAACCATTCTGATAAGCCAGAAGGTGTTGCAAAATATTGGTATAACATATGTGGAGAAGCATGGATGGGAAATTCTATTTCGAATTTTATTTTTTCACTCATTTTTTTATATTGAATGGACAATATATAGATTTATTTTTTTAAAAAAAAATAAATAATAAACTTGTTGAACAGGTTTTAAACTTCTATATTTGCCACCTTAAAACGGCGAGGTAGCTCAGTTGGTTAGAGCGTCGGATTCATAACCCGGAGGTCAGGAGTTCAAATCTCCTTCTCGCTACAAAAAAGACAGCTTTTTTAAAAGCTGTCTTTTTATTTTATAATTTCCTTATACATAAGGTAATGCAATCCTATTGAAGGTATATTAAACTTTGTTGTAGTTTTAATAAAGCCCAATTTTTCATAAAAAGTTACCGCAACAACTCTTGCATTGCACCAAATAATTTCAACTCCACTATTTTTTAAAGTAGCAAAAACAGCGCAAATTAATTGTTGACCAACGCCTTTTTGCTGAAAACTTGTTGCTATTGCCATGCCTCTTAATTGGTATTGTTTATAAAAAGAAAAAGCTTGCTGGTTTTTTTTCATTAAACTAACAACACCAATAATAGTATTGTCATAATAGGCACCTAAATGAATTGTTGTCTTTTCAAAATCTCCGTCAAAAACAAATGGTTTTGTACTATTTTTACGCAATATTTTTTCACGAAGTGTATAGGTTTGCTGTGGAGTTATATGTTGGATGTTGATTTTCATTTTGGTAATACAAACTGTATTAAGGGGTTATAAAATTTATAAAATTAAGGTAAATAAATACTTGTAAGGTTCTTAATAGATTGTATATTTGTAGCACTTTTAGGCGAAAGTAGCTCAGTTGGTAGAGCGTCAGCCTTCCAAGCTGAATGTCGCCAGTTCGAACCTGGTCTTTCGCTCTATAACCTCATCATTTTATGGTGAGGTTTTTTATTTTACAAGCGTAATTTTTTTTCAAAAAAAAGTAATAATACAATGGGAATTCCTAAAAGAAGCGTCATCATTTTATTTTCTGAAAATATGGAAGGGTACAACAACAAAGTCAAAGCAAAACCACCAATAGTACCTCCTAAATGTGCCGCATGACCAATATTACCCAATTGCTTTTTCATACCGTAAATGGTGTATAATAAATATCCTATTCCAAAAACATAAGCTGGCAAAGGTATGGGTAAAGGAAACATAATCAATGTCATTTCTGGTCGTAACATAATGGCGGCATATATAACGCCTGCAACTGCTCCAGATGCTCCTACTGCTGAGTAAGCATGGTTATTTTTATGGTAATTTAATGTGAAAAGGCTTCCGAAGAGTAAACTTCCGAAGTAAATAATTAAAAATTTAGAAACTCCTATATGAGCAATAACTACAGGCCCAAACATATATAATACATACATATTTAGCCCTAAATGCATATAATCTACATGTAAAAATCCAGAAGATAACATTCTAATTTGCTGACCTGCTTTGATGGGACCTATTTGAAATTTGTATTTTTCAAAAAAATAACGATCATTAAATCCTTGTAATGAAAACAAAACATTTGCAATGATAATGATGTAAACAATATTCTGTAATATCATATTTAGCATATTTTATGTTCAAAGATAAAATTATATACGATATTTGCAGTCATCTTATGCAGTTATTAATTTACATTCTCGTTTACCCGTTACTTTGGCTTATCTCTAAACTGCCTTTTAAAATTTTTTATTGGCTTTCTGATGCTGTTTATGTGTTGGTATATCATATTATTGGATATCGTAAAAAGGTAGTTCGAGAAAATTTGCGCAGGGTATTTCAAAGTAAAAGTGATGGTGAATTAAAAAACATTGAAAAAAAATTCTATAAACATATGTGTGATATGTTTTTAGAAATGATAAAGTCAATCTCTATTTCTGAAGATGAAATGAAAAAACGATTTACTTTTACTAATGTTGATGATTTATTAAAAATACAGCAGCAAAATAAAAGTGTTATTTTAATGTGCGCACATTATGCTAGTTGGGAATGGATGAATATTTTAGAAAAATATGTTGATTACAAAGGGTTTGGTGTGTATCAACTTATTGGCAATAAGTATTTTGATAAACTTGTTAGATCTATTAGAGAAAAATACAATACTACTTTAATTATCACTAAAAAAGCGATTAAAACCATTACAGAGAATCAAAATAAAAACGTACTTGGTCTTTACGCCATGGTTTCTGATCAATCACCACAACCTCATAAAACACATCATTGGTCGCATTTTTTAGGCACCAAAGTACCTTGCTTTACAGGTGCAGAAATGCTTGCTAAAAAATTAGACATGGCGGTTGTCTACCTACATGTAGAAAAAGTGAAAAGAGGGCATTATCAAGCTACTTTTAAAATATTAGCTACAACTACTAATGAATTTAAAAACTACGAAATTACTGATGCGTTTTTAAAAGAGGTAGAAAAACAAGTGTACGCAGTACCAGAATATTATTTATGGACACATAAGCGTTTTAAACACGCACATTTAGCCAAATAATGTTCTTATTTTTTAATTTTTTGAGGCCAAAGGTAATACCCCGTTACGGCACCAAAGATTAAAAAAATGAGATGCATCCACATTGGTAAAGGCGTTTGTATATATCTTCCTAAAAGAAAAATGATAAGTGCCATTAATAGTAAAACAACAATACCTGTTAGCTCTGGTATTGTTTTAGCGTCTTTCCCTCTACAAATAAACAGATGCGCTGCTAAGACACCCCAAACCCAGGTAATTACAAAAAGTTTGTCATGTGCATTGGTATGTATAACACTACTTATAGTATCATGATGATTACGATATAAAAAAATATCCCAAATAATAAGAAAAACGGTTATTGCAATGACCACATATTGAGTATAGACAATGGCTTTACTTTTAAAAGCTGCTGTTACTTTATTTTTAGTTTGTATATTAAATTCTGATAGTTTCATCTAGATTAATTTAAAGACCAAAAAAAGTGCCCCATAAACATCCCAAAGAGTAATAAAACTATTTGTCCGCGTGCTTTAATTCTTTTTCCTAAGACCTTTCCGAAGGTAAAAAAAAGGAGTGCAATAGCTAGAATAAGTGATAAACCAATCAACGAATTATCAAATGGAGGGTTTTGGGTTCCTAAAAAAAAATGCCCTGCCAAAACACCCCACAAGTAGGTAATAAAAAAATACGAACGGTACACCCAACCTTTTAAAATATTGCTAATGGTATCACCTTCGGTTTTATTAAGGTATAAATACATATCGAAAATGATGATAATACCTAGAATACCTATCAAGCCTTTCTCTACAATATGTGCTGTGTCTAGGTAATTCATTATGATTTATAGTATATCTTTTATTTCTGAAATAATACGGTCTGCTAATGTATCTGCATTGCTTTGTGTTGTACTTTCTGTATAGACTCTAATTATTGGCTCTGTGTTCGATTTTCTTAAATGTACCCATTCTGATTTGAAATTAATTTTAACACCATCTACAGTATTCACATCTTCATGCTTATATTTAGCTTCCATTGCTTTTAGAATTGCATCAACATTAATTTGTGGCGTTAATTGTATTTTTTTCTTGCTCATAAAATAGTTTGGATAACTATCTCTTAAAGCTTTGCATGACATTTTAGAAATGGCTAAATGCGATAAAAATAAAGCGACACCTACAATAGAATCTCGACCATAATGGGATGCTGGGTAAATAATACCTCCGTTGCCTTCACCTCCAATAATGGCATTGTTTTCTTTCATACCTATAACAACATTGACTTCTCCTACTGCGCTTGCGGTATATGTACCCTGATGCTTTTCTGTAATGTCTCTAAGCGCCCTTGAAGATGATAAATTTGAAACGGTATTTCCGCCTTTTTCTTTTCCTAATACATAATCTGCACAAGCTACTAATGTATATTCTTCACCAAACATTGATCCGTCTTCACTTACCAAAGCCAATCTATCTACATCTGGATCTACAACAACGCCAAGATCTGCTTTTTCTGAAACAACAAGTTTTGAAATTTCTGTTAAATTTTCTTTTAATGGCTCTGGATTATGAGGAAATTGTCCGTTTGGTTCACAATACAATTCTATACACGCTACGCCTAATTTTTTTAATAACTTTGGAATGATAATGCCTCCTGTTGAATTTACGGCATCAACAACGACTTTAAATTTTGCTGCTTTAATTGCAGCAATATCAACGTGTTTTAGCTTTAAAACTTCATCTATATGTTTTTCCATATAGCCTTTTAGTTTGCTATACTTTCCTAGATCATCTACTTCTGCAAAAGTATAGGCATCATTTTCGGCTATTTCTAAAATCTTATTTCCTTGTGCTCCATTAATAAATTCTCCTTTATGGTTTAATAACTTTAGAGCATTCCATTGTTTTGGGTTGTGGCTTGCTGTTAAAATTATACCGCCATCTGCTTTTTCTAAAGCAACGGCAACTTCTACTGTTGGGGTTGTTGACAACCCTAAATCAACCACATTAATCCCAAGACCAACTAGGGTGTTTGCTACTAAACTACTAATCATTTTACCAGAAATTCTAGCATCTCTTCCTAAAATAACGGTAAGTTTTTTTGAATTATTTTGAGATATTAGCCAAGTTCCGTAAGCTGCTGCAAATTTTACAGCATCTACAGGTGTAAGGTTTTGATCTACTTTACCGCCAATGGTGCCTCTAATACCAGATATAGATTTTATTAATGTCATTTTCTTGTTTTTGCACAAATATAATTGAATAAGTTGGTTCTAAAAACTATCTCTAAATTTAAAACGTGAATCATATACGTTATAAGATGAGTTTTATCTTTTACTAATGGCAGTGTCCGGTTAAAGACGCAAGACCGATTCTCTATTAGACGAAAGATAAAAGACTTGATTGTAACGATACGATAAACAGTTATTTGAAAATTATTATTATTGATAACATAAAATTAAAAAAACAGAAAAAGTAAGGTGTCTATTTTAAAAGGCTCCTAGAACCTCTATTAAACATAACTTTTTAGCGTTTTTATAAATTTTAATCGGACAACTATATTTTACTAAATTTAAACAATAGATGTAATTTATTAACTAAAAAACGCCGTTCATTTTATGAACGGCGTTTGAAATATTATAAGAACTAAAAGATTAATTTCCTTCTTCCATTTTTCTTTTCAATTCTGCTAGCCCGCCGATATCACCTAAAGTGGTTTTATCTGCTTCTGAAGCCTTTTTGGCTGCTGCTCTCATATTTGTTCTTTCTTGTTCTTTAAAAATTGCTGTATGTGATGCTACAATTCTTCTGTAATCTTTATTAAATTCTAAGATTTTGAAGTCTGCTGTATCTCCTTTTACAATTTTAGAGCCATCTTCTTTTTCTAAATGACGTCCTGGCACAAATGCCTCTACATCATTTTCAAAAGTAATGATTGCACCTTTGTCTGTTTTTTCTTTAACAGTTGCTTGGTGTACAGAGTCTATTGCAAAAGTTTTTTCATGCTCATCCCAAGGGTTTGCTTGCGTTTGCTTATGACCTAAATTCAACTTACGATCTTCTACATTTAATTCTAAAACTTTTACTTCTAGCTTATCTCCTACTTTTACAAAATCAGATGGATGTTTCACTTTTTTAGTCCATGATAAATCAGAAATATAAACCAACCCATCAATTCCTTCTTCTAGTTCAACAAAAACTCCAAAGTTTGTGTAATTTCTTACTGTACCTGTATGAGTTGAACCTATTTCGTATTTTTTAGTAATATCTGTCCAAGGGTCTGGTTGTAACTGTTTAATACCTAGAGACATTTTTCTATCTTCTCTGTCTAAAGTAAGTATTTTAGCTTCAATTTCATCTCCAACAGAAACAAAATCTTGAGCAGAACGTAAATGTGTAGACCAAGACATTTCAGAAACGTGAATAAGGCCTTCTACTCCTTTTTCTACTTCTAAGAATGCGCCATAATCTGCAATTACAACTACTTTACCTTTAACAACATCACCTACTTTTAATTCTTTATCTAGAGCTTCCCAAGGATGATCACTTAATTGTTTTAATCCTAATTGAATTCTAGATTTTTCTTCATCAAAGTCTAATATTACAACATTTAATTTTTGATCTAATTCTAAGAATTCGCTTGGATGATTAATTCTACTCCAAGATAAATCTGTAATATGTACCAAACCATCTACGCCTCCTAAATCTACAAATACACCGTAAGAAGTAATATTTTTAACAATACCTTCTAATACTTGTCCTTTTTCTAATTGGCTTATGATTTCTTTTTTCTGAAGTTCAATATCTGCTTCAATTAATGCTTTATGAGAAACAACTACGTTTTTAAACTCATGATTAATTTTTACTACTTTAAACTCCATGTTTTTATCAACATACTGGTCGTAATCTCTAATTGGCTTTACATCAATTTGAGATCCTGGTAAGAAAGCTTCAATTCCGAAGATATCTACAATCATACCGCCACGAGTTCTACATTTAACATGACCGTTAACAACTTCTCCTGTGTCATGGGCAGCAATAACTCTATCCCACGCCTTTATTACACGTGCTTTTTTGTGCGAAAGTACTAATTGACCTGTACTATCTTCTCTAATATCTACTAAAACCTCTACTTTATCTCCAACTTTTAAACCTGGATTGTAACGGAATTCGTTTAAAGAAATAACACCTTCAGATTTTGAATTGATATCAATTATGGCTTCACGATCTGTCATGTGTGTTACCGTACCTTCAATTAACTCTCTTTCTTTAATAAAACCAAGTGTACCTTCTAAGGCTGCGTCAAAAGCTTTTAGTTTGCTCTCGTCAACTTCTTCTATGCCTTCTTCGTATTTATGCCAATCAAATTCTGCTAAGAATTTTTTTGGATCTACTTTTTCTTTTTTTACAGCTTTTTCTTCAGTTATTTCAACAACTTCTGCTTCTACTGCATCTTTTGTTACTGTTTTAGCTACTTTTTCTTTATTTTCAACAACAGCATCTTCAGATACTTCTTTAGTTGTAGCTTTAACTGGTGTAGCAACTTCTTGTTTAACTTCTTTAGTTTCAGCTATTTTATCAACTTTTTCTACTTTTGGAGCTTTCTCTTTTTTGGGTGCTTCTTTTTTTGCTTCTTTTACTGGAGCATCATCACCATAAACATCTTGCTTAGAAAATGCTTCTACTAAAAGCGTATAAAATATAGCTCTGTATTTATTTCTATTTGAAGAACCAATGGTTTCAACGGTTTTTGCAATTGCTTCGTCAAGTTTAGGGCTATCTTCTAATCCTAATTTTTTGATTAAAAAATTCTTTTTAACCGTTGCCAATTCTTTCTCATCAGAACTAGATACTGTTTCTGCATCTGCTCTGTAAATTGATGGACCTAAACCTTTGGTTACTTTTGCTAATAAGGTAGTGTCGATTTTAATACCTAGTTTTTCAACTTCTGCAGTATAAAAATCTATTTTTTCTTGTAATTTAGACATGTGTCTATTAAATTTGTATCTTGCTGTTATTCAGATTATTAAACGATAATAAAAACAAGAGGTTTTTAAAAAATTTGTTTTTTGGTGCCCTTTTTAAATCTGTTCTCGTAAAAAGGAGTGCAAATTTACAAAATCTAATTTAATTTACCAAGTGCTAAACCACTGAAATTAAGCATTTTTCTATTCAATAAATTAGTTGTCATAGTTATGACACCTAGAATGTTTCAGACATGAAAAAAGAGGTGTGTTAAGCAAATTTCAAGATGTTCTTTTTAAACAAACGAACAGAAATTAGAGTCATCACCATACCAATAGCTAACAACACGCCTATTCTTGGCAAAATATCAACCAAAGGCAGGCCACGCCAAAAAATATCATAAAACCCTTGAATACCCCAATAATTAACGCTTATTACAGCAATTTTCTGCATGATGGCTGGCATAACAAATAAAGGAATCATGCTACCTCCAATGGCAGACATAAGCATGATGATTAAAGTACTATAGCCTTGTAATTGCTGACGTGATTTTGCAATGGAAACTAAAAAAATTCCGAAGCTAGAGACTGCAAAAGCCGTTGCGAGAATCATTAAAATAAGTGATGATATGTCATTAAAAATGGGCAAACCAAAAACAATCCAAGAAAAGACAAACATAACCATTAATTGTAATATTGCAATACATAAAGCGGCACTCATTTTTCCAAACAGAATTGTTGTTGGTTTTAAAGGTGCATAAAGTAAGCGTTTAAAAGTACCTGCTTCTTTTTCGTGTAACAAACCACCGCCAATACCAGAAATACTAAACAATAGCATCATAATAGCTGTACCTGCAACAGCTTGTATTAAACCAAGGTTTCCTTTTTTGGTGCCTTGTTTAATAATAGATGTCATCTTTAAGGCAGCTCTCTGACTTTTTATGGTATTCATTCCGCTTTTTCCTGAATCTAAATCCCTAAAAATTTTATTTTTAACATTTGGTGAAATATCTTTAAAGTTCGTATCAAAATAGTTGTTTATTTTCGCTTTTACACTTTTTTCTCCAACAGACGTCATTACATTTTGTATTAATACGCCTTGTAACATGCCCATTTCTATTTCACGAGCTGCATCATATTGCAATTCTAAAGGGAGTGGTTTTCCTGAAAGAATTGCGTCTTCAAATCCTTTTTCAAAAATCAATACCGCAACGTATTTTCCTTTCTGAACAAGCTTAATTGCAGCTTGTTTTTCTTTTTGAATAATCAGAATTCCTTTTAAAGAATCTAAGGTTGAAATAACATTTTTTGAATCTGCAGAATGATCATTATCTGCAACCAACAAGGCAATGGGTTTTGATTGATATTTTTTTCCAATTCCGCCAAAAGCAAAGGCAAATAGTGTAATGAGTAAAATGGGCATTAAAAAGGTAAGAAACATCCCTTTTTTATCAGAAAAAAATAATTTTAAGTCTTTTTTTAATATGGTTAGTATCATGGTGTTATTTAAGTTCATGAATCACGTAGTTGTTTACCTGTTAAATTCAAAAAGATGGCTTCTAAGTTGACTTTATTCAGTTTTAAATCTTCAATCTCAATTTTTTCTGAATTACAAAAAGAAACAATACGTGCCAAATCTGTATTTACATTGCATTCTACACGAAGTGTCTTGCCTTCAATTACGGTTGCATATTTTTGTTTCAAACAATCAAATAGCACTTTTTCTTTTCCGTTTACTTTAAGCACAACATGTTCTTTTGCATTACTTTGCTTCTGAAGCTCTTCTTTTGTGCCTTGTGCAATAATTTTACCTAAATCCATAATAGCAATCCTATCGCACAAACGCTCTACTTCTTCCATATAATGCGTTGTGTAAACAATGGTCATGCCTTGTTTGTTTAGGGTTTCTACAATATCAAAAATACGATTTCTACTTTGCGGGTCTACACCAACTGTAGGCTCATCCATAAACAAAACTTTCGGTTTATGTAAAATTGCAGCAGCAATGTTGATTCTACGTTTCATACCACCAGAATAATTTTTAATCAAATCATTTTTCCGATCAGCCAATCCAATCAAATCTAAAATTTCTTTAATACGCCGATTTAGTTCTTTCTTTGGAACAGCATATAAACTGCCCCAAAAAAGTAAATTGTCATAGGCAGAAAAATCATCATATAAAGAAATTTCTTGTGGTACAACTCCAATTAATTGTTTGCACGCTACAGTGTTTTTTTGTACCTCATTACCTGCTATAGAAACACTCCCTGCATCACTTTTTAAGAGCGTGCTCATCATATTTATAGTTGTTGATTTTCCTGCGCCATTAGGCCCTAAAAGTCCAAATATTTCGCCTTCCTTAATTGAAAAACTTATATTTTTAACAGCTTTTAAATCACCAAAAGATTTTGACACGTTAGTTAGTCTAATCATATATACTTATCCATTGTTCATTAATAAAAGTTGTACATTATCCTACAAAAGTCATATATTAATATAAGACTTTAAAACTAATTACAATAAATCAAGGTGATTTCAACCGCAATCCTCAAAAAACAATTTTAGAAAAAAAGAAAATTTAACGGATAATCTAGCATTTTTTATCTTCTCTTACCATTTTTTTGAATTGACTTGGTTTAATTAATTCATGTTTTTTAAATTGCCTGTTAAAATAACTCACACTATTAAAACCAGATTTATAAGCAGCTTCGCGTATTTGAATATTACTTTCTTTTGATAATATTTTTTTAGAAAATTTTATACGCTCTTCATTAATATAATCTATTGGAGAAACACCAAGTGTATCTTTAAATTTTTTATGAAAATGAGAGGTGCTCATATGTGCTTTTTTAGCAAGAGCTGTAATATTTAGTTTTATATCTGTTAAATTCTCTTTTATATATTTAACTACTGTACCTATTCTTGTATCATTATAAATACCCTCAAGATTAGTAATAATACTCTGTCTAGCGTTGGTTTGTAAAAGTCTAATGATTAACTCTTGAATCATTAAATCCAATAAAGCATCTTTAGATTTTGAACTGTTTGTAAAAGTTTGAACAAGCCGCTTAATTAAATAATCTACTTCTTCTTGATTTTTTAAATGAGAGGATAAATTGGTGATATTCCAATTATTATTTTCGTTTTCAATGGCAACTTCATGATTAAAACTAGCTGCTATTTCATTTATTTTATTTTGATCAATAGCTAAGGCTAAGCATTGTGTTGGGTTTTCTAGAGACGCCACAGGAAAATCAATAATTAACTCTTGCTTAGCAGGAATAACAACAGACTCACCTGGAACAAAATCAAAAGAAGGCATTCCTTTTAAATGCATAACTTTTTTTCCAGTGAGCATACTGGCAATAATAGGTGCATTAAAAGTAAGATTGACTTTTTTTGAGACTTCATGCGTTTCAAAAATATTTAATTCTGAATATTCTGAACTATAAATAGTTCTATTTTCAACTAAAGTCGTTAATTTCCGATTGCTTTTATGTAAACTAAGGTAATTACTCACACTTCAATATTACAAAAAATATAATGAAAAACAGCGTATAATTTAGAATGACATTAACTATTAATAGAAATGTTCAAGTTTTAAATACAATCGTTCAATTATTTACAATTAAACATAAGTAACTTTGCTTATAGAATCATAGATTTTATGACTCTAACTTATTTATTAACTTTTAGACCAAACAAACATGAGTTATTCAAAACCAACTTTTAAAGAAAGGTACGGAAATTTTATCAACGGACAATTTGTAGATCCAGTAAATGGTGAATATTTCGAAAACAGATCTCCTATTGATAATTCGCTTATTGCGAAATATCCACGTTCAAAAAAAGAAGATGTTCAGCTTGCTGTTGATGCTGCAAATGCGGCAAAAGACGCTTGGGGAAATACTTCCGCAGTAGAACGTGCAACAATGCTCAATAAAGTTGCAGATCTGATTGAGGCTAATTTAGAAGAATTTGCTTTAGTAGAAACCTGTGATAACGGAAAATCAATTAGAGAAACATTAAATGCAGATGTGCCATTAGCTATTGATCATTGGCGTTATTTTGCGGCTGTTATTAGAGCGGAAGAAGGAACTGCTACAGAATTAGACCAGAATACACTTTCTATGAATATCAAAGAGCCGCTAGGTGTAGTTGCACAAATTATTCCTTGGAATTTCCCATTATTAATGTTGTCATGGAAATTGCCACCAGCATTAGCGGCAGGAAACTGTGTTATTTTAAAACCTGCAGAACAAACACCATCTACTGCTACCTTATTAATGGAAAAAATAGCCGATGTTTTTCCTC
>CAMZLD010000121.1 GCA_947311635.1 uncultured Flavobacteriaceae bacterium
AAAAGTCTACATCAAGTCTTTTCTTTTTCGCTATACAAGCTAGCGGTCTTAAACCTTTAAGTTGTACAATACAAACACTTCAATACAAAATAATTACCTAAATAGTAGGTTTTAATAAAAAAAGTGTTATATCTTTATGATATCAATTTAATATCAACTAAAATTTATTTATATGACTTCAGAAAAAGAAATTAAGCCTGCTAATGGTTATTTAATATTTGCACTTGTGGTTGCAATGATTGTTGCAGGTATTTATCAAATTATTCAAACAAAAAACCCAATTTATTTACTATTAATACTAGCTGCATTTGTTATGGCGTTAGGATTTATTTTAGTCAATCCAAATGCTTCTAAAGTGCTATTACTTTTCGGAAAATATGTAGGCACTGTAAAGCAAAATGGTTTGTATTGGGCAAATCCATTGTATAAAAAAAGAACCATTTCTTTACGTGCAAGTAACTTTGACAGTGAGCGTTTAAAAGTAAATGATAAACTAGGAAACCCTATTATGATTAGTACTATTTTGGTTTGGCGTGTTACAGATACCTACAAAGCTGCTTTTGATGTAGATAATTATGAAAACTTTGTGCGCGTACAAACAGATGCTGCTGTGCGCAAATTAGCAAGCATGTATCCGTACGATAATTTTGCAGATGAAGGCGTAGAAGAAGACATTACCTTGCGATCTAGTGTTAATGAAGTGAGTGAAGCTTTAGAAAAAGAAATAGAAGAGCGTTTGTCTATTGCAGGTATAGAAGTTTTAGAGGCGCGTATAGGGTATTTAGCCTATGCGCAAGAAATTGCAAATGCCATGTTGAAAAGGCAACAAGCAACAGCAATAGTTGCAGCACGCCATAAAATTGTAGAAGGTGCCGTAAGTATGGTAGAAATGGCATTAGAAGAACTAGGTAAAAAAGACATTGTACATCTAGACGAAGAACGAAAAGCAGCAATGGTAAGTAATTTAATGGTGATTTTATGTGGCGATAAAGACGCCTCGCCTGTTTTAAACACCGGTACTTTAAACCATTAAGAACATGAAAGAATACAAAGTAGTGGTGCCTAGATTAGGCATGTTAAAAAGAATAGAAAAAATGGAAGATCTATTAAATCAATATGCAAGACAAGGTTGGGTTGTAAAACAAATAGCCGTAAACTGGTCTACCATTATATTTGAAAGAGATAAAAATAGGTAAACATGAAAATTTACGTAGAAGAACAAAAATTCACTCAAGCATGGATTGTGGCTTTGATCTTGATTAGCACCCTTATTCCAGTTTATATAATGACGCAAGAGTTTTTAAAGGATGATGGCTCTATGGAGCTTTTAGAATATAGTTTGATGATGCTTTTATTGTTAGGATTACCAATATTCTTTTTTAATTTAAAACTAAAAACACGTATTGATAAAGGCGGTATTACATTTCGTTTTACACCATTTCATTTTAAACCCAAACACATTACATGGAGCGTAATTTCTAAGGCCTATACCAGAACCTACAATCCTTTAACAGAATATGGAGGCTGGGGTATAAAAGGAGGTGCGTTTTGGAACAAAAGTAAAGGCATTGCTTATAACATTTCTGGCAACAAGGGTTTGCAACTAGAACTTAAAAACGGCAAAAAAATTTTAATTGGCACAAAGAAACCAACAGAAATAGACCGTGTTTTAAAAACCTACCTTCAAAATGAATAATCAGTTTCACATACAGTTTAAAACGACCGACTACATCATTATTGGTTTATCGGTATTTTTACTTTTAACAACATGGCTCTATGTAATTGTGTCGTACCCAGATTTACCAGATACCATTGCAGTCCATTTTGATGGCGCAGGAAACCCAAATGGATATAACAATAAAAAAAGTATTTGGTTAGCACCAATTATGATGACATTATTAAGTGCTTTTATGTTTGTAGGCGCAAAAAAACCGCAACAGTTTGACCTTTCTAATAAAATAAAAAACCAAGAAGATGCTATAAAAAGCAGTTTGCTTTTATTGTTTTCTGGCTTGTTGTTAAGTAGTTTGGCTTTCCTTATTGCGCATTCTATGATTGCTACTTCTATAAACAAAGATAACAATCCAAAATGGGTGTTTCCTGTGGTTATTGTATTAATTATAGTCTATGTAATATTGGCATTGTATGTGCAATTTAAACCTTCAAAAAAATGAAAAGCAACATCTTTATACTCGCGTTATTTGTAAGTGGATTTATTTTTGGACAAAAAATTACTTCGGAAGAAATTTTAATTAAAAATGATACTATTCAATTACCAGGAACGCTAACGTTCACAAAAAAACACCAACCTTTGGTAATCTGGATTCATGGCTCTGGAAATGTTGACAGAAACGGCAACCAAGGTGCTTTGATTAAAGCAAATTACATTAAACAATTACGAGATAGTTTAAATCAAAAAGACATTGCGTTTTTTAGTTATGATAAACGAACAGCCAACCCAAAAAACAGCGAGTTTTTAAAAGGCACACTATTTTTAGATTTTGTAAAAGATGCTCAAAAAGTAATAGCACATTTTAAAAAAGACAAGCGTTTTTGTAAAATAACTTTAATTGGTCATAGCCAAGGTTCTTTGGTAGCCATGTTGGCATCAAAAGATGTAGACAAATTTGTTTCTATTGCAGGTCCTTCAGAAACGATAGATAAAACAATGATAAGCCAAATAAAAAAGCAAGCGCCTATGTTAGATTCTGTTGTAAAAGCACATTTTAAAGAATTGCATGCAACAGGAAATATTAAAGTCGTACACCCTTTGTTGCTTTCGTTGTTTAACCCAATAAATCAACCATTTATTGCCAATTGGATGCGCTATAATCCTTCTGAAGAAATAAAACAGCTTAAAATACCAGTATTACTACTTCAAGGCACAAAAGATTTACAAGTTACTCAACAAGACGCTACAATTTTGCACAAATCAAACCCAAAAGCAAGGTTGGTATTTATAGAAAATATGAATCATGTTTTAAAAGATATAGAAAAGGATGATGATAATTTAAAATCGTATTATTCACCAGATTACCCAATTTCTAGTGTATTAATTACAACATTGGCAACCTATATTAAAGAATAAGATGGCAAAGAAAAAAGCTTTTGCACTACGTATTAATCAAGATATCCTCAAGGCTGTAGAAAAATGGGCTGCAGATGAGTTTAGATCTACCAATGGGCAGATAGAATGGATGTTGATGCAAAGTTTAAAAAAAGCAAAGCGTTCGCCTAAAAAAACAAAAGACGAAACCCAATAAGTTTCGTCTTTATATTTTGTAAAAGTTTTTTATTTAGATTTATAATCTTCGTATGATTTTTCTTCAACCAAATCAGAACCTGTTAAAACATTGATTTCTTTTTTAATGTCAGATCTATCATCATTGGTAAAATAAACAGCTCTAGCAAGAGCAATAAATGTTTCACCAAAATCTTTAGCGCGCTCACACTCTCTAATATCGTCTTCAATTTTCCAAAGTTTTTGGTTAATTTCTAATAAAAAGCCTTGTAATTTTTCTAGACTTTCTTTGTCTGAAACTTGTTTGTAAATACTTTGTACGTCTGGTGTAAGCGTATTGTATTCATTTTGAATATTGACTAATTTTTTGGTGTCTTTTATTTCAGAAAGTTTTATTTCTAAAATGGTGTATTTGTCAATAATTTCTCCGTTAGAAACTTCTATTTTCATTTTGTTTTTTGTTTTATGAGAATTTACGTTCTATTAATGTTAATAAACGCTCTTCATATTCTTCTTTGTTAGACCAATCATAATCTGGTTTTACCATGTTTGCAACAAAAGTAAGTGCTTCTTTTTCTGTTTTAAAAGTATTTAATTGAGACAATACACGGTTAAAGTCTTCTTGGCTGTTATTAAATAAATGTTTTACAAAAGCAATACGATCATTTAAACCAATTTGTAGATTATTTTGAGTTAATGTTTGGTTTAATGATTTTTTATTAGGATTAACTTTTTCTGCTTTTTCAAACAAATTAGTGGCAACATCTGCAGAAATTGCGTCTTTCATCTCTTGTTCAAAACTACCTTTTTTTGCCCCAATATCTGTAACATCATCTTTAAAAGTAGTTGCATTGATGTCAACAAATACAGGTTTACTTTCTTCTTCAATTTGAATTTTAGCCACAGCATCCAAATTAGTTGTGGCTTTTTTATCAAAAATTGCTGCAGCAATGGCTTCTTTCTTTTGTTTGTTAGCTGGTGTGGTATTAACATAATTATCAATGTAATTTAAAACGGCTAATTTTTCGTATACTTCTTTTGCTTCTTTATACAGCACAGCAACATCTTCTTTGTTTTTAAGCTGTAATATACGGTGCGCAATGCTTATTAAATCGGCTTCTAATTTTTTGTGCATAAATTGATTGGTTTATTATTTTTTGCTGACTTATTTTTAATAAATTTGTATGATTCTAACTATCAAAATACAAATTTAAACCTTCAATCCCGAAAATTACAAAATGTTTCTCGAAAATACAGTAAATCATGCAGAACAATTTGGTTGGATAGAAGTTATTTGTGGCTCTATGTTTTCTGGAAAAACAGAAGAACTTATACGTAGATTAAAACGCGCACAATTTGCCAAACAACGGGTAGAGATATTTAAGCCTGCTATAGACACACGTTATGATGATGAAATGGTGGTCTCTCATGACGCTAATCAAATACGCTCAACACCCGTACCATCTTCTTCTAATATTATATTATTAGCAGATGAAGTTGATGTAGTTGGTATTGATGAAGCCCAATTTTTTGATGAAGGTATTGTAGCTGTTTGTAATGAATTAGCAAACAAAGGGGTTCGAGTTATAATTGCGGGTTTAGATATGGATTTTAAAGGCAATCCATTTGGACCAATGCCAGCCCTAATGGCAACAGCAGAATACGTAACCAAAGTACATGCTGTTTGTACACATACAGGAAATTTAGCCCATTATAGTTTTAGAAAAGCAGAAAATGATGATATTGTGTTACTTGGAGAAACACAAGAATACGAACCTTTAAGTAGAGCCGCATATTTCAAAGCAATGCGAGCTGCAGCAATGCAAAAAAAAGAAAATGAATAGCCATGTAATCGTATTAGAAATCGATTTAAAAGCAATTACTCAAAATATAAATTACTTTAAATCGAAACTTCAACAAAGCACAAAATTACTAGCAGTAGTAAAAGCTTTTGGATATGGAAGCGATGCCATTGCCATTGCAAAATTACTAGAAAAAGAACAACTAGCTTATTATCTAGCAGTGGCATATACTCATGAAGGTGTTGCTTTACGAAATGCTGGTATCAAAACACCTATTTTAGTATTACACCCACAAGTTCAAAATCTCAACCTTCTTATAGAATACCATTTAGAACCCAATGTCTATAGTTTTAAATTGTTAAAAGCCTTTACAAGTATTTTAAAAGATCAAAATAAAAAAGATTACCCAATTCATATTAAAATAAATACAGGTTTAAATAGGTTGGGTTTTCAACCTTCTGAAATAGAAAGACTTATAGTAAACCTTGTTGATAAAGAAGCTTTTAAAGTACATTCTATTTTTTCTCATTTAGCTGCCAGCGAAGATTTAAATGAAAAAGCATTTACATTACAGCAAATCAAGATTTTTAAAGAAGTTAGTTCTAAAATGCTTTCAAAGCTAGAAAACGTACCTTTATTACACATGTTAAATACATCTGGTATTATTAATTATGCTTCTGAAGCACAATTTGACATGGTGCGTTTAGGAATAGGAATGTTTGGTCTTGCTAATAGTAGTAAAGAAACCAATAAGTTACAAAATGTGTTGACATTAAAGTCTGTTATTTCGCAAATTCAAGAGCTAGAAAAAGGATCTTCAATAGGGTATAATAGAGCTTTAATAACTTCAAAAGCAATAAAAATTGCAACCATTCCTATTGGACATGCAGATGGTATTTCTAGAAATCTAGGAAACAACAAAGGCTGTGTTTATATAAATAATCAACAAGCGCCAATCATTGGCAATGTTTGTATGGATATGATTTTAGTAGATATTACAACTATTCACTGCAAAGAAGGTGATGTTGTTATTTTATTTGACACCCAAGACCGTCTTGAGCTCATGGCAAAAAAAGCAGATACTATTTCTTATGAAATTTTAACAGCATTGTCTCAAAGAATTAGGCGAAAGATTAAGTAATTTTTTTTGTATATTGCAGTTTATTAACCTAAAAAAACTAAAAATGTTAAAAGAATTTAAAGAGTTTATTACTGGCGGTAATGTTATTGAATTTGCCGTAGCAGTAATTATGGCTGGTGCCATTGGAGAAGTTGTAAAAGGCTTTGTAAGTAACATTGTGATGCCAGTTGTTGGTATGTTTACTGGTGGTGTAAGCTTTTCAGATAAAAAGTATGTTTTGTCTGAAGCAATTGGTAAAGCTGGCGAAGTTGGTTTTGTTGCTGAGAACGCTATTAAATATGGTGCTTGGATTGATACCATTATCAATTTAATTATTGTAGGTTTTGTAATGTTTATGATGATTAAACAATACAACAAAATGAAAGCAAAAGAAGAAGAAGCTCCTGCAGGACCTTCTCAAGAAGATTTATTAGCAGAAATTAGAGATTTATTAAAAAAATAATTTTTGTATTCTGAATAAAAAAAGGCGGTCTCTTTAGACCGCCTTTTTTATGTTAAAAACCTTTTGTTTTCTTTTTCTGCTTATAGATTTCAGCAATACTAGGGTTATTTTTACATTCTTTTATAAGCACTAATGCATCTCCAGCTTTAACAAGACCTGGTTGAAGAATTTTAAAATAGACACCACATTTGGTAGTATTCCAAAATTTCTTAACCAATTGCATGTCTTTAAATCTAATTGCCAACGTTCTACAAGGCTGTCTAGGTTTTGTTACTTCTATAACGGCGTTTCCTACATTATAAACATTACCAACAAATATGTTAGTTTCATCTAAATTGTCTATAGTTAAGTTTTCGCCAAACATACCATCATGCCAATCTAAATTTTGATATTGTGATTTCCAAAATGGGTAATGTTGTTTTCCGTAGGCATATACCGCTTGCTCTACACCACCATGATGTTTTCTATCACAAATGGTATCACTTTTAACATCTTCGAGGTCTAAAAAAATTGGGTTGTCAACAGGTTTTTTGACAATGCCTGTTGTATATGATTTTCCTTTCCAAATAAGAGTAGTGGGTTTGGCTAAACAAGTTGCTATTATTTTCATTTTATAAATCTGTGAATGACGTAAGGATTTTGGCTATTTTTCTGTCGTTTGATAACCTCGGAATTTTATTTTGCCCACCTAATTTACCAATCGATTTCATATAGGCATTAAAGCCACCTTTTTTTATTTTTTTTATTTTTAATGGCTGAAGCACTTTACCTTCAATCAAATCTAAATAATAACTGTTTTGTTTTTGCAATGCGTTGTCAATTTTTTGAATAAAAGCACTCATATTATCTGGTTCGTTTTCAAATTCTATAAACCACTCATGATAAGGCAATCCGTTTTCTGGATTTGTTTGTGGCGCAACTGTAAATTCGTTTACACTAGCATTGCTATTTTCTAAACCAGCTTTTAGTGCATGCTCTACCTCTTTTCCTATAACATGTTCACCAAAAGCAGATATAAAATGCTTGATTCTGCCTGTGACAATAATTCTTGGTGGATGAAGCGATGTGAACTGTACCGTATCACCAATATTGTAGGCCCAAAGACCAGCATTTGTGGTTAGAATAATTACATAATTTACACCTATTTGAACATCTTTTAGTGAAATACGTGTTGGGTTTTCATCAAAAAAAGCAGCAGCAGGAATAAATTCATAAAAAATACCACCATCTATAAGCAGCAGCATTCCATTATCATTTTGAGTGTCTTGATAAGCTATAAATCCTTCAGAAGCAGGATAGAGTTCTACCGTATCGACTTTTCTGCCAATTAAGTTTTCAAACTTAGCTCTATACGGTTCAAAATTTACACCTCCGTATACAAAGAGATTAAAATTAGGAAATACTTTGCCAACAGGTTTCCCAGTTTTTTCTACAATTTTTTCAAAATACATTTGTACCCAAGACGGGATGCCACTTATAACAGTCATGTCTTTGTTTCCGGTTTCTTCTACAATTGCATTGACTTTGGTTTCCCAGTCTTCAATACAATTGGTTTTAAAACTAGGCATTCTATTTTTTAATAAATATCTAGGTACATAATGAGCAACAATACCAGATAAGCGACCTATTTTATGATTATTTTTGGTATCTAAAACCGGGCTTCCTTGTAGGAAAATCATTTTACCATTCACAAAATCCGCATTGTTAGTTTCTGCTATATAATGTAATAAAGCGTTACGTGCTGCTTTGATATGCATGGGCATAGAAGCCTTTGTAAGCGGTATGTATTTAGCGCCAGATGTTGTGCCAGATGTTTTCGCAAAATAAAGGGGCATTCCTTTCCAGAGTACATTTTCTTTTCCTGCTAAAATTTGTTCAACATAGGGTTTTAAAGCTTCGTAGTCTCGTACAGGTACTTGCTTTTTATAATCTTCGTAGGTTTTTATTGTAGCAAAACGATGGTCTTTTCCGAAGTTCGTATTTTTTGCTTCTTTGATAAGTTTTTGAAACACTTTATGTTGAACTTCAACGGCATTAGAAGCTTTTTTATAGATACGCTTTGTAATGCGTTTTGCAAATGGTTTAGCAAGTATAGATTTGATATTCATCTTATTCAAAGGCTATAAATTTTGCAGGATTTATTGGGTTGCTTTCATTCCAAAGTTCGAAATGAAGCAGTGGCTCTTTAGATAATTTGTTTTTTGATCCTACTATGGCAATGGCTTCGCCACCTTTTACAAAATCACCTTGTTGTTTTAATAATGACGCATTGTATTTGTATACAGAAGTAAACCCTTTAGGGTGTTCTATGATCATAACGTAGCCGGTTTCTGCCGTCCAATCAGAAAAAATTACAGTTCCCTTGGCAACAGCTTTTACAGGAGAACCTTTTGTTGCATTAATGTCTACAGCAAAATGTTTTTCTTTGCTATTGAAGGGTTTAGAGATTTGTCCAATTAAAGGGTTAAAAAAAACAATATCCAATCCTTTTGTTGCTTGTTCAAACAAACTATAACGATCACTTTGTTCAACCTTATTTCTCAAAGCAAGGTCTGCATCTGAAGGTGTGAAATTAACCGTGTCTAAATGCACTTTAAATGTGTTAAGAATAGAATCTTTATCTATAGTAGGCGCCGTAATTTTTCCTGCTAAGACTTCCTTAATATTATCAAAGTATACATTATTTACTTGAATTACTTTTTGTAATGAATCTATTTTGTAGACTAGATTAGAAGCTTCTTTTTTTAATTTTGAAGAAGAATACCCTGGAATATATTCTTTTAAAGGAGAGTACGCAATAATAAATGTAGTAGCAATGATTAAAAAAATAGAAAATAATGTACCTAAAACAAAAACATTAAGTCGGTTTAGTTTAAAAGAAAAACGTTCTTCGAAAGTGCTTTCGTTTAAAATAACTAAACGGTATTTGTCGGTTAGTTTTTTAGAAAAATTACTATTTTTTTTTGCTTTTTTTTCCATGGGAATCAAGACAAATATACAACGTAATTATATGACTATAATTATAAAAATGAGGGACTTTTTATTTTTTGTAAAAATTCATTTCATCTAAATACTTCCAAACGTCTTTTTGCATTAAAGGTTGAACATTTTTTTTTGCCTTTACTCCTTTTCTAATCATTGTAGAAGATATTTGAACAATAGGGGCTTTTATTTTGTGTATTTTAGGGTGTTTTTCAAACCGTTTAACGGTTTTTCCTTCGGCAATTCTAGGATACACATATAGGTGGTGGTTTGCTAAGATTTCTTCATGATTTTTCCATTTATGAAAACTTTTAAGGTTGTCTTCTCCTAGAATTAAGCTAAAATCATATGCTGGAAACTTTTCTACTAAATGTATAAGCGTATCAATGGTATAGTTTGGTTGTTTGAGCTTAAATTCTACATCTGATGATTTAAGTTTTGTATAATCTTCAACAGCAATATTAACCATTGCTAAACGGTGATTGTCTGCTAATAAAGATTTCTTTTCTTTAAACGGATTGTGTGGTGTTACTACAAACCAAACTTGGTCTAAATTAGAGTGTTCTACCATATGATTGGCAATAATCAAATGCCCAATATGAATGGGGTTGAAACTTCCAAAATACAATCCAATTTTCATTTTTTTTTTTTCGTTGGTTGTGTTTAAAAATTTTTTGGTTATTAGAAAAGCTTCTTTTTTTGCTTTTTCTAAATCATCATTTATTAAGATGTAATCAAAGTTTTTTGCCAATGCTAGTTCAGTTACTGCTTTTGCGACACGTTCTTTAATTTTATCTTCGCTATCTGTTTTTCTATTTCGCAACCTACGTTCCATTTCTTTAATAGATGGCGGTTGTACAAATATGGCAAGTGTTTGTTCTGGAAATTTCTTTTTAATGGCCATGCCACCCATAACATCAATGTCAAAAATAACATGTTTGCCTTGTTTCCAAATACGTTCTAATTCTGTTTTTAGGGTGCCGTAAAAATTATTTTTATAGACTTCTTCCCATTCTACAAAGGCGTCTTTTTGTATTTGATTTTTAAAATCATTTAGTGTAAGAAAATGATAATCTTTGCCATTTACTTCTTTACCACGAATGTCTCTTGTAGTTGCAGAAACAGAAAATGCTAAATGCAATTCTTCTTGTTGTAATAAGTGTTGTACAATAGTTGTTTTTCCAGAGCCAGAGGGTGCCGAAAAAACAAGTAGCTTCCCTTTTTTCATTACAGTACATTTAAGTTTTGCTCTTTTATTTTTTCTAATTCATCTTTCATTTGAACCACAATTTTTTGCATGGGTGCAAAGTTAGATTTAGAACCGATAGTATTAATTTCTCTACCCATTTCTTGGGTAATAAAACCTAGTTTTTTTCCGTTTGAATTGGTGCTGCTTAATTCGCTTAAAAAATAGTCTAAATGGTTTTTGAGTCTAATTTTCTCTTCTGTAATATCTAATTTTTCTAGATAATATATAAGTTCTTGTTCAAATCTATTTTCATCAATTTTGGCATCTAAATCAGAAATAGCTTTTTGTAATTTTTCTTTGACCTTATCAATTCTTTGGGGTGCAAGTGTTACTACTTGACTTAAAAAGGCTTCAATATGAGCAATTCGTTTTTTAAAATCGGCTAACAAAACGCTACCTTCATCTGCTCTGTATTTTTTAATTTTATGTACAGCTTTTTGGATGCCTTCAGAAATGACAGCCCATTCGTTTTCATCTAACTCTTCACGTTCTACTTTAAGTGCATCTGGTAATCGCATTGCTATTTCTAGAAAATGAGCTCCTTTGGTATCTAAATCTGCTAATACATTCATGTAGCTTTTTACAACTTCTTTATTTATTTTTGTTTGTGTTGCATCTGAGGTAGATTCTACATAGATAGAAAAGTCAATTTTTCCACGCTCTAGGTCTTTTGCTAATGACTTTCTTATGTCTAATTCCTTTTCTTTGTAATACTGCGGAATTCGAATATTCAAATCTAAATTTTTACTATTTAACGATTTAATTTCAACCGTAATTTTTTTGGTTGGTAATTGCAATACGGTTTTACCGTAACCTGTCATGGATTGTATCATCTAATGAAAATAAAATTACGCAAAGTTACGCAAATAATAAATAGCTTTAAAACTTATATTTTGGAAGGTTTTGTCACTAAAAACACCCCTAAAAATATTAAAGCACTTGCACCTATTTTAACAATGTTTAATGAGTCACTCTTCATGAAAAGAGCAAAAAATGTAGCAAAAACGGGTTGTAAGTAGATAAAAACACTTACGGTTGTTGGTTTTAATTTCCGAAGTGCTAAAAGGTTAAATAAGTATGTTATAAAGGTTGCAAAAAATACTACAAAACCTATTTTATACCAAATATCTACAGGCATCAATTGCCAATTGATTGCTTTAAGTTGTTTTATTCCGAAAGGAAAAACCAGTACCAAACCAAATAAGTAGAGCCATTTTACAAATGTAAAAGGATGGTATTTGTTGGTTAAATTTTTAACGATGATAAGGTAAAGCGCATAGGATGCCGCATTTATAAAGACTAAAAAATTACCTAACATTACATTGCTTCCTAAGGCTGTTGTATTTGTTCCATAAACAATTAAAATAAAAGCACCTATTAAACCAATAGTGATGCCTAACCCTTTTTGAAGGGTGATACGTTCTTTTAGTAAAATAGTAGAAAATACGAGGACTAAAATAGGTGTAGTGAGCATAAAAACAGCAGCATTTATGGGTGTTGTTAAACTCAATCCTTCAAAAAAAGTTAGCATGTTTAAAGCCACGCCAAATATGGCGGCTAAAAAAATAGTTTTAAAGTCTTTTAATTCAATATTCTCCTTTTTAGAAAACAATCCAAAGATCCAAAAAAGCAGTGTTGCACCACTTACACGTAATAAAATAAAACCAAAAGGTTTTACATATTGTGGCATTACATGTTTTGCAATGGTAAAAGTCATAGCGTATATAAGTGTTGCTATTGTGACGGCTAAAAATGCAAGGTTTCGTGCTTTCAAATGAAAATTTTAAATGCAAATGTACCGAATATAAAAATGCAGTGTCGTAAAAATTTCAAAGAATAATCCGACAAATAATAGTACTTTTACTTTTCAAAATGACTTTATTACCAAAACATATAGTGGTACTTCGATTATCTGCAATGGGAGATGTTGCAATGACCGTACCTGTATTAAAAGCTTTTGTTGCGCAGCATCCTAAAGTTAAAGTTACTGTTGTTTCTAGAGCCTTTTTTAAACCTATTTTTGAAGGTATTGAGAATGTTTCTTTTTATGCAGCAGACATTTATAAAACGCATAAAGGTGTTACTGGGCTGTATCAATTGCATAGAGAACTATCAAGTTTTAACGTTGATGCGGTTGCAGATTTACATAATGTAATCCGTACAAAAATACTTCGTTCTTTTTTTAAAATGAAAGGAACACGTGTAGTAGCAATTAACAAAGGAAGGTCAGAAAAAAAAGCACTGGTGCGCACTAAGAACAAACTATTTAAGCAATTAACTACAACGCACCAACGATATGCCAATGTGTTTAGAGATTTAGGCTTTACACTTAATTTAAATGAAGTTAATTTAAAATCACCAGTACATTTATCAAACAAAGCAATACAGCATTTTGGCTCTCAACAAAAACCATGGATTGGGATAGCTCCTTTTGCGCAATATGAAAGTAAAATGTATCCTTTAGATTTGATGGAGAAAGTTATTGCATCTTTGGTTAAAAAAGGGGTACAGCTATTTTTATTTGGTGGTGGAAAAAAAGAAGTTATTGCATTAAAGGCGATACAAGATAAATTTCCGAAGGTAATTTCTTTGGCAGGAAATTATACATTTAAAGAAGAGTTGGCTATTATTTCTAATCTAGATTGTATGTTGTCTATGGATTCTGGCAATGCGCATTTGGCAGCTATGTACGGTGTAAAAACTATAACACTTTGGGGAATTACGCACCCATTTGCTGGTTTTGTGCCTTTTAATCAACAAGAAAATTGTATTTTGCCCGATTTAGAAAAATACCCAAAAATACCTTGCTCTATTTACGGAAATAAAATATGCGATGGCTATTCTAAAGTGATGCAAAGTATTACCCCAAAAAATATTGTTGATAAAATAACAACAGTTATTGCATAAAAAAAGCCTCGCAAATAGCGAGGCTTTTTTTATACGTCTAATTTAGCTTATGCATCTAAATTTGGAATACGTAATACTTGACCTGGATAAATTTTATCTGGATGCGATAACATTGGTTTGTTAGCTTCAAAGATTACAGGGTATTTCATGGCATTACCATAATATGTTTTTGCAATTTTACCTAAAGTGTCACCACTTTCAACGGTATGAAATTGTGCTAATGGCACTTCAATTTCTACTTCAGCAACAGTCATTCTGTCATCTACAGAGCCAATTCCTTCAGTGTTTCCTACTACCAATACTACTTTTTCTCTTGTTTCTTGAGAATCTGCTTCTCCATAAATAGTTGCTGTTTCGCCATCTACTGTGACGTTTAAATCTGCAACTTCAAATCCTAAAGCATTTACTGCATTTTTTAAATTTGTTGCCGCTTCTGCTGCTTCTTCTTCTGTTGTTTTTCCAATGCCAAAAACCTTAGCTCCTGCATTTTTAATAAATGAAAATAATCCCATAATTTTTTTTTGTTTTTAAATGTTAATTTTTAAGACTGTGAATATACGGTTTTTTTTAAAAAATTTAAAGTGATTTAAAAAAATAATTCAATTTTCATTTTACAATAACAATGCCAAAAGTTGTTACGTTTTTCATATTTTTGTAATCCACATAAAATAAGAACTCTATGATTGTTCATAATCTTTTAAAACAAAATTCTATTTTAAATACGTTTATTTCAGAAATACGAGATGTTCATATTCAAAAGGACGCCATGCGTTTTAGAAGAAATATAGAACGCATTGGAGAAGTGATAGGATACGAATTAAGTAAATCGCTCAATTTTACACCCCAAATAATACAAACACCTTTAGGCAAAAGCCATCTACAAATTTTAGATAATGACATTGTTGTTTGTTCAATATTAAGAGCAGGCTTACCATTACATCAAGGATTGTTAAATTATTTTGATGCATCAGAAAATGCCTTTATTTCAGCTTATAGAAAACATACCAGTAAAGATACTTTTGAAATTGTTGTAGAATATTTTGCATCACCTTCTCTTGAAGGAAAGACCCTAATTTTAGCAGACCCAATGCTTGCAACTGGGCAATCTCTTGTGGCAGTATATAAAGCTTTGCAAAAACATGGAGTGCCAAAAAAAATTCATATAGCAGCTGTTTTAGGCTCACAAGAAGGAATCCGTTTTATTGAAAATCATTTTCCTAAGCAAACCCATTTATGGATTGCAACTATAGATAACGATTTAAATGACAAAGGGTACATTATACCTGGCTTAGGTGACGCAGGTGATTTAGCCTTCGGAAAAAAATTGTAAACCATAAACAACCATCGGTATTGTAAAAAAAAGGATGATACTAAGGTCTACAAACCACTTTTCTTGTACTTTTTCTAAATAATTAGAAAGCAGTATTACAAAAGGCATTAAAATAAAAAGAAATTCTGACCCATTTTTTTGAGTAGCAACCAAAATCGAAAAACAAGAAATGAGCAAATGTACCACTACAAGACTATTTAGTGTTTTAAATTCTATAGAACCTCTTTTTGTACTTTGATAGTTGAAAATAAGAATCCAAATAAAAAAAGCAGCCACAATTGTAACAGGAATTAGCAAATGAAGCGGATGAAAGGATTGAAAATGAAAAGAATATTGAAAATGAAAAAGAGCTTTAAAAGCCGCTAATTTATCATAAAAAAGAGCATAACTAAAATATAAAAATAGAGGTGTGACAATTCCAAAAACAGGGATGATTGCATTTCGAAATGTAAACTTTTTAAATAAAACCAACGCTACATATAACAATAACAAATACACAAAGCTCCAATTGTGAATAAGTGAGGCCATACCAATCCAAAAAGCAGCATCATAGATTTTTTCTTTCGTGTTTTTAATTGTTCTTAAGCTATAAATTCTTCTAAAAGCAAACAATAAAAAAATATTTGAAATAATAATTTTTACGTTAAAAAAAACAAGTGGAAAGCTACATAAAAAGAGAACAGTTAAAATAGAGACATACCCTTTGTTAAGACTTAAACTATTTTTTTGTTCAATAAAAAAAACTAAAAAAACAAACAGTAAAAATAAAAGTAAAATATATGTTTTTTTAAAAAAGTAAAACAGCGTAAAATCAACGTTTTTAAACAAAAATATAGAGGCAGTATAAAAGCAAACAAACACAAAAAATGTAACTATTAGACTTAGATTTGTAGTTTTTTTAAAAAAATTGGCTATCATGAAGTATATTTTATACTTTTGCTGTAAATATATATCAAGTTATGATTGCAAACAATATTTTTAGATGGATTGGTGATTTTTTTAAATGGACTTTCGGTCTTACATTTGATCAATTACGTTTAAACGACCTTAGTTGGTGGACTTCTAACATAGTAAACTGGGGCTTCTTGATTATTTTACTTGTTCTTTTTGCATATTGGATGAAAGAATCTGCTCGTTTTAAAAGAGAAGGGAAAGAAGATAAAGCCTAAATAACTATTTTGGGGAGTAAAAATAAACTCAAGCGGTTTCGTGAAAACGAAACTTTTTCTAATGTTATTCAGCCTACAAGAGAAGATGTTTTAGACAATTTTTCGCTCAAAGGTCAGTGGTCAAATTTTTTCAAAAACAGCAACCCAATAGTTTTAGAATTAGGCTGTGGTAAAGGAGAATACGCATTAGCTTTAGCAAGAAAAAACCCAAATACAAATTATATAGGAGTTGATATTAAAGGCGCACGTTTTTGGTTAGGAGCCAAACAAGCACTTAAAGAAAATTTACCCAATGTTGTTTTTTTAAGAACCCAAATAGAACTTATTGATTTGTGCTTTGACCAAAATGAAGTAGATGAGATATGGATTACTTTTCCAGATCCTCAAATAAAGTACAAACGCACCAAACATCGATTAACCAATAGCGATTTTCTAAAAAAATACCATAAAATTTTAAACAACAAAGGTGTTATTAACCTAAAGACCGATAGTGAATTTATGCACGGCTATACACTTGGTTTGCTACACGGAGAAGGGCATGAAATTCTAGATGCCAATCATGATGTGTATAAAAATTTCTATTCTCCAAAAGAGGTGGTAGAAACACAAACCTTTTACGAAAAACAGTATTTAGAGAAAGGAAAACCCATTACTTATATCAAATTTAAACTAAAATATTAGCATTTTAATTTCAGAAAAATTAACTTTAATAAAATGGATTCTGAACATAATTTTTTCGAAAAATGCTATCAAGTTGCACGTTTAATACCCTACGGAAGAGTTACTAGTTATGGAGCAATAGCAACATATCTTGGGTCAGCACGTTCTGCAAGAATGGTTGGCTGGGCAATGAATGCATCAAAGAACGCCACCATACCAGCCCACCGCGTTGTTAACCGAAAAGGACTATTAACAGGTAAACAACATTTTGAGGGCACCAATTTAATGCAGCAGTTATTAGAAAACGAAGGTGTTGTAGTTATAAAAAACCAAATTCAAAATTTCGAAAATGTTTTTTGGAATCCTTCCGAAGAATTGATTTAAAACAACATCAAAAGTAGAAATGACGAATGTCATAACTTAAATAAAAAAATCAATGTATATTTGCATTTTAGAATAAATCTAAATAAGATATTTAAAAAATGAGCATAAAAAAACAAGACATACTTAATGCCTTAGAAACAATTACAGCACCAGGAGAAGGAAAAACCCTTGTAGAAAGTGAAGCCGTTAAAAATATTGTAATCTTTGGTAAAGAAATTGTGGTAGATGTTTTAAACAGAAATCCTACCTTACAAGCAAAGAAAAAACTAGAAGCATCTATAATAGAAGCAATTCAGTTGAAAGTTGATAAAGAAGCAATTGTTAAGGTAAACATGAAAACCATTGCTCCAGAAAAGCCAAGTACAATTTTAGGCAATAGAATACCTGGTATTCAAAATATTATTGCTGTAGCTTCTGGTAAAGGAGGTGTAGGTAAGTCTACAATTACCGCCAATCTAGCTATCACTTTATCTAAAATGGGATTTAAAGTTGGCATCTTAGATGCAGATGTTTATGGACCATCAATGCCTATTATGTTTGACGTAGAAAATGAGAGACCTATTACCGTAGATGTAGAAGGACGTTCTAAAATGAAGCCAATAGAAAATTATGGAGTTAAATTATTATCATTAGGTTTTTTTACCAAGCCAAATGAAGCCGTAATCTGGCGTGGTCCAATGGCATCTAAAGCATTGAATCAATTAATTTTTGAAGCACATTGGGGCGAATTAGATTTTATGTTAATTGATTTGCCACCAGGAACAGGAGATGTACATCTGTCAATTGTACAAGCACTCCCAATTACCGGAGCAGTAATTGTTAGCACACCACAAAACATAGCCCTTGCAGATGCAAAAAAGGGTGTAGCAATGTTTCAGCAAGCCAATATTAATGTGCCCGTTTTAGGAATTGTAGAAAACATGAGCTATTTTACACCAGAAGAATTACCAAATAATAAATATTATATCTTCGGAAAAGATGGCGCAAGAAACCTTGCAGAAGATTTAGGAACTACCTTTCTAGGTGAAGTGCCTATAGTGCAGAGTATTAGAGAAGGAGGAGATATAGGAAGACCAGTTGCATTACAAGAAAACACACCATTAGAAGCGTCTTTTAAAACAATAACTAAAAATGCCATAGCAGAACTAGTTAAGAGAAATGCTGATTTACCACCAACAGAGATTGTAAAAATAACAACCATGGCAGGTTGCAGTACTAAATAACACCAAATATAAAATGTCAAACACAAAAGAATTAGTAGAAAAAGCTTTAGAAGAAATTCGACCATTTTTAAATGCAGATGGAGGAGATGTTGCGTTGGTTTCTATTAAAAATAATATAGCAACTATTGCACTCCAAGGTGCATGTAAAAGTTGTTCTGTTAGTCAAATGACATTAAAAAATGGTGTAGAAGCAACCATTAAAAAGTACGCTCCTCACATTACAGAAGTAGTTAATATTTCGTTGCCATAAATATGATAAATGTCATACAATTCTTATTTCTGAAAATGTAACTTCGCATTTTAAATTACTACATCTATGATTACTACAGATATTCTTATTGTTGGCGCAGG
>CAMZLD010000122.1 GCA_947311635.1 uncultured Flavobacteriaceae bacterium
AATTATGATTTTGCTCCTAACTATTCTTTAACACTGTCTAGTGATTATACCAAAACAATGAACATGAATTACAAATATGATGCTTGGAATGTTACCACATCTGGTGTAAACGGTGGCATCCCTTTATTGGTACCTGGAGATAATCCAGTTTACGAAAGCAATCAACGTTTACAAGCACAAGCTATAAATGTTAATTTGGGAGTGAAATATCGTTTTAATTAATAAAAAATAAATAAAAAACGGCTACTTTTCAAGTAGCCGTTTTTGTGTTATTTTTCTTCCATTTTAAAATGATTCATAAAATCTGTAGTATAAACCCCAGCTACATAATCTGGGTGGTTCATTAACTGTCTATGAAACGGAATGGTTGTCTTTACGCCTTCTATAACAAACTCATCTAAAGCTCTTTTCATTTTATTTATGGCTTCTTCTCTAGTTTGCGCTGTGGTAATTAACTTTGCAATCATAGAATCATAATTTGCTGGAATTGTATATCCTGCATATACATGGGTATCTAGACGAATGCCATGACCTCCAGGAGCGTGTAGAGTAGTAATTTTACCAGGTGATGGCCTAAAATCATTGTACGGATCTTCTGCATTAATTCTACATTCTATGGCATGTAATTTTGGCGTGTAGTTTTTACCAGAAATAGGTACTCCTGCAGCTACAAGTATTTGCTCTCTAATTAGATCAAAATCAATTACTTGTTCTGTAATTGGATGTTCTACTTGTATACGGGTATTCATTTCCATAAAATAGAATTTTCTATTTTTATCTACTAAAAATTCTACAGTTCCTGCACCTTCGTATTTAATATATTCTGCAGCTTTCACAGCTGCTTCTCCCATTTTTTTACGCAATGCTGTAGTCATAAATGGTGATGGCACCTCTTCGGTGAGTTTTTGGTGTCTTCTTTGTATAGAACAGTCTCTTTCAGACAAATGGCATGCTTTTCCTTTAGAATCTCCTACTATCTGAATTTCTATATGACGTGGCTCTTCTATGAGTTTTTCCATGTACATATCGTCATTTCCGAAGGCAGCTTTAGACTCATAACGTGCAGCATCCCAAGCTTCTTGAAGATCTTCTGGTTTCCAAACAGCACGCATTCCTTTACCGCCACCACCTGCAGTTGCTTTTAACATTACAGGATACCCTGTTTTTTTAGCAATCTTAACACATTCTTTAAAGTCTTTGATAATGCCGTCACTTCCTGGCACACAAGGAACCCCTGCCGCTTTCATAGTTTCTTTAGCAGAAGCTTTATCGCCCATTCTATCAATCATATCTGCAGAAGCACCAATAAATTTAATTTCATTTTCTTCACAAATTTTTGAAAATTTGGCGTTTTCAGATAAAAATCCGTACCCTGGATGAATGGCATCTGCATTGGTAATTTCTGCAGCAGCAATAATATTTGACATTTTTAAATAAGACTCACTACTTAATGGCGGACCAATACATACTGCCTCATCTGCAAATTTAACATGTAAACTTTCTGCATCTGCTGTAGAATATACGGCAACTGTTTTAATCCCCATTTCTTTACAGGTTCTAATCACACGTAATGCGATTTCTCCTCTATTAGCAATCAACATTTTTTTAAACATACTCTTGGTATTTGGTTAGTAAAAATGTTAAGATGGGTCTACTAAAAATAATGGTTGACCAAATTCTACTGGTGTTGCATCATCTACTAAAACTTTAACAATTTTCCCTGAAACTTCAGATTCTATTTCATTAAAAAGTTTCATGGCTTCAATAATACACACCACAGTGTCTGGTTGTACAGCAGCTCCTACTTCTACAAAAACTGGTTTTTCTGGTGCCGCTTTTCTGTAAAAAGTACCTATAATAGGTGAAGTAATGGTAATATATTTTGAATCTTCTTCTGTTTTTTCTTCGGAAGAAGTAGCTACGGAAGTGGGAGGTGCTGCTACTGGTGCTGGAGGCATTTGTACTTGAGGCATGGCATGCTGCACAATGGTTGTTTCTGTTTTACCACTTCCTGTTTTAATGGTGATTTTAATATCTTCCATTTCAAGTTTGACTTCGTTTGCACCGGATTTTGCTACAAATTTAATTAAATTCTGTATTTCTTTTAAATCCATAATATAAATTTTGATTAGTTAAGTTAAGCGTTATATGCCCATTTAAAGTATATGGCTCCCCAAGAGAAACCTCCTCCAAATGCAGCAAAAATTATAGTATCTCCTTTTTTTAATTGAGATTCATAGTCATTTAATAATAAAGGTAAAGTAGCCGATGTTGTATTTCCGTATTTATGGATATTCATCATTACTTTATTTGGGTCTAATTCAATTCTATTGGCAGTGGCTTCAATAATTCTTTTATTTGCTTGATGAGCCGCTAGCCAAGTAACATTATCTTTTGTAAGATTATTGCGTTCTAATATTTTAGTAGTAACATCTGCCATATTAAACACAGCATTTTTAAAAACGGTACGTCCATCTTGATATACAAAATGTTGCCCTTTTTCTAAGGTTTCTTTTGATGCAGGTAAAATTGAGCCTCCAGCTGGTACTTGTAAAAATTCTCTTCCGCTACCATTAGTTTTTAATATTTCATCTTGGGTACCTAGCCCTTCTGTATTGGGTTCAAAAAGTACTGCTGCTGCTGCATCTCCAAAAATTATACAGGTTGCTCTATCTGTATAATCTATCATAGAAGAGTTTTTATCTGACCCTATTAATAGTATTTTTGAATATTTTTTAGATTCTATATAACTGGTTGCTACAGACATGCCAAAGAGAAAGCTTGAACATGCCGATTCTAAATCAAAGGAAAAAGCATCTGTAGCACCTATTTGAGTTGCTACATAGGCAGCTGTAGATGCTGCTTGCATATCTGGTGTAGCTGTTGCCACAATAACAAGGTCAATTTCTTTTGGGTCTAAATTTGCTTTTGCTATTAAATCATTACCTGCTTTAATTGCCATAAAAGAAGAGCCTTTGTTTGATCCTTTTAAAATTCTGCGCTCTTTTATACCTGTTCTACTAACAATCCATTCGTCATTAGTGTCTACCATTTCTTCTAAATCGGCATTGGTTAAGACATTTTCTGGCAGATATTTTCCTAAAGCAGTAATTGCTGCTGTTATTTTAGACATATAAACCTATTTTTATCCTTTTAAGGAAAGTCAAAGTAATGAAAAATAAATCGTTTTTCAATCAATTTTGACCATTTTTTGTTGTTTTTTGGGCGAAAACAACAAAAAAACCCTCAAAAAGAGAGCTTTTTAATGTTTTATAAAGTTAGCAATATTATGCTACAGCTTCTTCAGAATCGATAATGATTTGACCTCTGTAGTATAATTTACCTTCATGCCAATGTGCTCTATGGTACAAATGAGCTTCTCCTGTTGTAGGGTCTACAGCAATTTGTGGTACAGAAGCTTTGTAATGCGTTCTTCTTTTATTTCTTCTTTGCTTCGATATTTTTCTCTTAGGATGTGCCATGTTATCTTATTTATCTATTACTATATCTTTTAATTTATTCCACCTAGGATCTATGTCTTTGGAGGTGTATTTTTCAATTTTATACTCTTCTAATTTTTTTAATACGTCTGAATCTAAAGTTCCATCTTCTATACCAGGATGCACACGTTTAATGGGTGCAGCTAAAACAATCATTTCATAAATAAATTGCGATACGTCTAGCTGAAACTCGCGATGAGGTATTATAAGTATCTCATCATTTTCATCATTGTATTCATTGCCAAATTTTACCAATAAAGGAAAGCTTATTTCTATTTTTTGGTTAAACAATTCGTTTGTTACATCACAGGCAACTTCAACAGTGCCTTTTATGTTAAATTGTAATTCTAGCATGGTACTCTTTTTTTCGAACGCTAAATCTACTTTAAGAGCTGCGTCTGAAAAATCATCGTACTGAAAACTTTTAAAGAACTTCTTGCCAATATGATACTGAAACTGGTGCTTTGCTTCTTTTAAACCTACAAATGAGATTATAAATTCTTTCAAGTCTTTCATCATCAGTATCAATTGAGCGTGCAAAGATAGCAATTTCTTTTCGAAAAAGAAATCTATCTAAAATTATTTTCTCTAACTCTTTTTACTTTTAACACATTATCTGCTAATAATGCATTTTCTGTTCTTGTTTTGTAGAGCTTAATTGCTGTAAACAAAGCTTCTTTAAAAGAGCTTTCGTTTGCTTTATTTTTACCAGCAATCTCAAAGGCAGTACCATGATCTGGTGAGGTCCGTATTTTTTCTAAACCTGCAGTAAAATTGACTCCTTTTCCAAAAGACAACGCTTTAAAAGGCGCTAAGCCTTGGTCATGATACATTGCTAATACTGCATCATATGTTGTGTAGGTTGCTGTACCAAAGAAACCATCTGCTGCAAAAGGACCATAAACTAACTTGTTTTCATTTTGTATTTCGGCTATGGTCGGCGCAATTACCTCATCATCTTCTTTTCCGATAACGCCATGATCTCCACAATGTGGATTTAAACCTAAAATTGCAATTTTGGGTTTTGTGATTGAAAAATCTTCTACTAACGTTTTATGAAGTATGGCTACTTTGTCTTTTATTAATTGTGGAGTGATTGCTGTTGCTATTTCAGAAATAGGAATATGCCCTGTTATTAAGGCAACTCTTAAATTGTCTGTCATCAAAATCATTAAACTTTTTCCTTCTAAATGCGCTTCTAAATATTCTGTATGTCCCGGAAATTTAAAATCATCTGATTGGATGGTCTCTTTATTAATAGGTGCAGTAACTAAAACGTCTACAAAACCATTCTTTAAAGCCGCTGTTGCAGCTTCAAGAGACTTTAAAGCGTAAGTACCGCCTGTATTAGTTGCTTGACCTGCCTCTATTTTAACATCTTCTTGCCAACAGTTTACTACATTTATTTTTTTATCTAAAGCCTTACTAGCTGTAGAAATGCCGTTAATTGGCATAGTTGCCTGCATAGTTTTTTTATAATACGATATGATTTTTGTTGACCCAAAAAGTACAGGTGTACAAAAATCTAGCATTCTAGCATCTGCAAAGGTTTTAAGAATCACTTCTACGCCAATTCCATTAATATCACCTATTGAGATTCCTACTTTTATTTTTTGTTCCTTTTCCATTTTTATTGCTTCGGAATTATTATTTTTGATTGCTCAAAAGTAATCAATAAATTTTACAAATATGTTTACTGGAATCATAGAAAATATTGGTGTCGTAAAAAAAGTCACTTCAGAAGGATCTAATTTGCATCTTACTATAGAAAGTGAGTTTATTAACGACTTGCAAATAGATCAAAGTATTGCGCATAATGGTGTCTGTCTAACCGTTATTGATATTGATAAAAATAATTATACGGTTACCGCAATTGAAGAAACATTACAAAAAACCAATCTCAATGAATTAAGAGTTGGTAGCCTTATCAATTTAGAACGCGCTATGATATTAGGCAATCGTCTTGATGGCCATATTGTACAAGGACATGTTGATGAAATTGCAATCTGCCATAATATTGTTAAAGAAGATGGTAGTTGGGTTTTTACTTTTAAATACCATTCTGATTCTGAAAACTTAACTATAGAAAAAGGCTCCATAACAATCAATGGTGTTAGCCTAACAGTTGTAAATAGCAAAAAAGACACCTTTAGTGTAGCAATTATACCGTATACCTTTGAGCATACAAATTTCAAAAACTTAAAAATAGGGAGTAGTGTAAATATAGAATTTGATGTGATAGGAAAATATGTAGCAAGGCTACTACAAAAAAGATAATCTTATTTTCTTAATTTTTTAATACCATAAGCTGCTCCGGCAACTAAAAGCACTACTACACCTCCGTCTATAGGAAGTCCAGGACCAGGCCTTTGATTAGGCGCAGGAGGGACAATTTGTGAAAACCCACTATTGCTTATTAAAAGAAATAGAGCAATCAACAAAAAATTAATACTTTTTCTTTTCATTAACACTTTAACTAAATAGCTTAAATTTTATTGTAAATATAGTTTTTTTTATATAAATACCATAAAAATTATGCGTTTTTTTTGTGGTCCCACAAGGGCTCGAACCTTGGACCCCCTGATTATGAGTCAGGTGCTCTAACCAGCTGAGCTATGGGACCGACTTTTATCGCCTGCAATATTACTATTTATTTAGGTTAAGAACAAAAAATATCTTATAAATTTTAATTACCTTTGTTTTACACCATTTTATTTTATCTATATTTTATATGAAAACACTATCCTTTTTAATGCTATGCGTCTTTTTTTTAGTTCCTTTCACGAGTCATTCTCAAGAAAAAAAAGATCCTAAAGACAATACCGAACAAAAGAATGAATTTTGGAAACATGTCCAGTTTGGAGGTGGCATTAATCTTAGCTTTGGAAACAACGTAACAAACCTTGGGTTGTCTCCAAGTGCACTTTATAATTTTTCTGATTCTTTTAGTGCTGGTCTAGGTGTCTCTTACCTCTATACTAAAAACAAATTTTACGGCACTTCTGCAAATGTATATGGTGGTAGTTTAATTACTTTATTTAATCCATTTAAAAGCGGACAACTTTCTGCTGAGTTTGAACAATTACGTGTTAATTACAGCGGGTCTTCTGCTGGAATTGATTACTCTGTACCTGCTTTATATTTTGGAGCTGCATACACTTTTGGAAAAAATATGGCGGCAGGTATTCGGTACGATGCTCTTTATGATCAAAACAAAAGTCTTTATCCTAGTGCCTTTTCTCCGTTTTTTAGAGTCTACTTTTAATTAAATTGTACGGTTCATCAATTGCATACCAAAAGCCTGCAAGTGTTGCTTTGCTTGCTTTGATATTGCTAAGGTATCTAGCGTAGAAAATGCTTTTTGGGTATATATTTCTATGGCTTGTTTTGTTGCTGCTACGCTTCCACTAGATAAAAACAAGGCTTTTACACGCGCTACTTTATCTATTACATTATCTTTGTTAGCAAAAAGCGACGTCAATACTTTTTTTTCTTCTTCCGAAGAAAATGCTAGAGCTTTTATATATAAATAGGTTTTTTTATTTTCTAAGATATCCCCTCCTACTTGTTTTCCGAAGGTAGCCTGATCTCCAAAAGCATCTAGATAATCATCTTGTAATTGAAAAGCAATGCCTAAATTTTTTCCAAATTCATAAATACGTTTCTGGTCTAAAAGTGAAGCTTTGGCTATAATTGCACCCATTTGCATAGCAGCACCTACCAAAACAGCTGTTTTATATTCTATCATTTGTATATACTGCGCAACAGAAACATCCTTTTGAGTTTCAAAATCAACATCGTATTGCTGCCCTTCACACACTTGCAATGCTGTTGTGCTAAATAATTTTGCCAATGCTTGAAATGTTGTTGCATCATAGTTTTCGAAAAGCTGATATGCCAAAATCAACATAGCATCTCCAGATAAAATTGCGGTATTTAAATCCCATTTTTGATGTACCGTCTGCGCACCTCTTCTTAATGGTGCGGCATCCATAATATCATCATGCACTAATGAAAAATTATGAAACACTTCTATAGCTAACGCAGCATCTAAAGCCTTCTTTGGATCTGTATTAAAAATTTCTGAAGTCATTAAAGTTAAAACTGGTCGTAATCTTTTTCCTTGTAAATGAAGAATATATGCAATGGGTTTATATAAGGTATTAGGCTCTTTATCTACAATGAAGTTTTTTAAATAGTCTAAAAATAGCGAACGGTATGTGTCAATGTGCTGCATGCCACAAAAATACTTTTTTTAAATTCAACTTTCACTTTTTAATCAAAAAATTAAAAAACTTTGGAAACTTTTTGTGTTTCTTGAGTTTCCTGTATATATTTGCAGCGTATTAAATTAATTGAATGAAGCGTAAAATTTTAGATAAATCAATAGAACTCTTTTTAAACTATGGGTTTAAAAGTATAACGTTAGATGAGATAGCAAATGCTTTAGGAATTTCAAAAAAAACAATTTATGCACATTACAAAAATAAAACGGCTTTAGTAGAAGCTACTACAATGGGCATTTTTGAAACTATTTCTTCTGGAATAAATGGTATTTGTGAGTTAGAAATGAATCCCATTAAAGAGTTGTTTGCCATAAAAGACTTTGTGATGGAGCATTTAAATAACGAAAAAACTTCACCGCAATACCAATTACAAAAATACTATCCAAATTTATTTATGTCTTTAAAAAGAAAACAGTTTGAAATTATGCAAGAATGCGTACAGAACAACTTAAGAACAGGAATAAAGAAAAATCTTTATCGTAAAGAAATAGACATTAATTTTATTTCTAGAATTTATTTTGTAGGTGTTACTGGAATTAAAGATGAAGAAACTTTTCCGTATAGTATTTTTAAGCCCAACGTACTTATAGATTACTATTTAGATTATCATTTAAGGGCAATAAGCACCAAAGAAGGATTAAAAATATTAGAAAAATTAAGTCAAAAAAAATGAAATTAAAAATTATCATTATTGTTTTCTTTTTAGCGGTTTCTTTGAGTTGGTCTCAAGAAAAAAAGGTGTTTTCTCTTAACCAAGCAATAGCTTATGCACTTGAAAACAACCGAAGTATAAAAAATGCTGATCGTGATATAAAAATTGCGAAACACAAAAAATGGGAAACTACTGCAACGGGCTTACCGCAATTAAATGCAAAGATAGATTATCAAAATTGGTTAAAACAACAAGTATCTCTTATTCCTGCAGAATTTTTTGGCGGAATGCCTGGTCAGTTTGCAGAAGTTACTTTTGGCACAAAACAAAGTCTAAATGCAAATGCTACTATAAGTCAGTTACTTTTTGACGGCTCATATCTTGTAGGTTTACAGGCCGCTAAAGTGTATCTTGAAATCACTAAAAATGCGAAAGAAAAAACAGCATTAGAAATTAAAAATGCAGTTATTAATGCCTACGGAAATGTCTTGCTTGCCAACGAAAGTATAAACATTATTAAAAAAAATAAAAAAACCTTAGAAAAAACCTTATTCGAAACACAAAAAATCTACGAAAATGGGCTGACAGAACAAGAAAATGTAGAGCAACTTCAAATTACACTTGCCTCCTTAAAAAATGCTTTGTTAAATGCACAACGCCTCGAGAATTTATCTAAAAAAATGCTAAATATTAATTTAGGCATTGATTTAAATAAAAATATCACACTGACAGATACTTTAGAAAATCTTGCAACACAACAAATGGATTTTAGTATTGTAACAAAAGAAAATAATGTAGAAGAAAACATTAATTATAAAATTGCAAAAAACGATTTAAAGTCGAAAGAACTTTTTGTAAAACTTTCAAAAGCAAAAGCCTTACCAAGTTTAAATGCATTTCTCAATGCGGGTTATGCAGGTTATGGTGAAACATTTTCGTTTCATAAAAAAGACCAGCGTTGGTTTGGAAGCTCTCTATTTGGTATTGGCATCAATATTCCTCTTTTTAGTGCAGGCGGTAGAAATGCAGCAACAAACCAAGCCAAGATAAATCTAGAAAAGGCAAAAGAAAACCTTTCAGAAACATCACAACAATTAAAATTACAATACGAAGCAGCAAAAAGCGACTATCTTTTTGCTATCGAAAAATACACCACTGCAAAAGAAAATTTAGCGCTTTCTGAACGCATAGAAAAGAAAAATGAAATCAAATATTTTGAAGGCATAGCTTCTAGTTTTGATTTACGTCAATCTCAAACACAACTTTACAAAATACAACAAGAATACTTACAAGCTATGCTGTCGGTTATTACAACCAAAGCCGCTTTAGAAAAACTGACAAACAACTAAACATATCAATATGAAAAATATTATTTCAATACTCATCATTTCGCTCTTACTTTTTTCTTGTGAAAAGAAGGAAGAACTTTCTACCAATACAACAATATTAAAAAAAGAAAAAGCAAGCTTAAAAAAACAGGTAGATAGCATTAATAAGCTTCTTAAGAATATAGAAACCAAATTGGCCAAACTAGATACGGTAAAAAAACTACCTATTGTGACTGCAATAGCTTCTAAAGAAGGTGTTTTTAAACATTATATTGAAATTCAAGGTACTGTAAAATCGGACAAGAGTGTAGAAATTCACCCAGAAATGGGCGGTACTATTTCACATATTTACGTAAAAGAAGGGCAGCGTGTACGTCGTGGACAAACGCTTGCTCAATTAGATGCTTCTGTAGTAAATAATAACATTGCACAAGTAAAAACACAGTTAACTTTAGCAAAAACTGCCTTTGAAAGACAAGCGCGCTTATGGAAGCAAAAAATTGGTAGCGAAATGCAGTATTTACAAGCCAAAGCTCAAAAAGAAGGCTTAGAACAAAATATAAATACATTATACGCCCAAGCACGTAAAATGAAAATTATTGCTCCTTTTAACGGAACTATTGATGAAATTTTTGCAAAGACAGGTGCTTTAGCCATGCCACAACAACCTTTTTTACGCATTGTTAATCTCCATAAAGTATATGTAGAAAGTGAAATTACTGAAACCTATTTAAAAAACATTAAAAAAGGTAGTGAAGTGCTTATTTCTTTCCCTTCATTAGATAAAAAAATAACATCAAAAATTTCGCAAGTTGGTAATTTTATCAATCCCAACAACCGTAGTTTTAAAGCACGTATAAATATTAATAATTACAATAAAGTCATCAAACCAAATTTATTAGCAGATGTAAAAGTGAAAGATTTTGAAGGTACAGGTATTATTATACCATCTTACCTAGTACAGAAAGACCAAAGTGGTAATCATTTTGTTTATGTTGTTCGTACCAAAGATAGTATTTCAAAGGTTCAGAAAACACTTATTACTGTTGAAAAGGAATACAACAATGAATCTTTTATAACAAAAGGAATACAAAAAAACGACCTTATATTAGATAAAGGTGCACATACTGTAAAAGATAATGACCAAGTCATTCTAGCAAAACAATAAACAATGAGCAATTTAAAAGAATTTAAACTCTCTAGTTGGTCAATTACCAACAAAATGACAGTTTTAGTCATTACATTTATCATCATAATTGCTGGTATTACTTCTTATAACAGTATGCCAAGAGAAAATTTTCCTGAGATTGTAATGCCTCAAATATTTATTACAACTATTTACCCAGGAAACTCTGCATTAGATGTTGAAAAACAAATTACAAAACCTTTAGAAAAAGAAATCAACGGAATCTCGGGCGTTGATGAAATCACTTCAAATTCTGTTCAAGGTTTTTCTACCATTCAAGTTAAATTTAATTTTGACATTACACCTTCTGAAGCCTTGCAGAAAGTAAAAGACAAGGTAGATGCTGCCATGTCTGATAAAGATTTTCCGAAGGACTTACCCGCAGATCCAAATGTTGCGGAAATGAATTTTTCTGAATTAATGCCAATTATGAACATCAATCTTTCTGGAGATTTCTCTATGGATCAATTAAAAGAATATGCAGAATATCTAGAAGATGAGATAGAAGAATTACCAGAAATTTCTAGTGTAGATATTCGTGGTGTGCAAGATAAAGAAGTCGCCATTAGTATTGATCTGTACAAAATGCAAGCTTCAGAAATTAGCTTTACAAATATAGAAAATGCCATTGCTTTTGAAAATATGACTGTTTCTGGCGGCAATATATTACAAAATGGCATTCGTAGAAACGTACGTGTTATTGGTGAATTTAAAAATACTAAAGAAATCGAAAATGTCATTGTAAAACAAGAAAAAGGGAATATTGTCTATCTTAGAGATATTGCAACCGTACGTTTTCAAGAACAAGAAAAAGAAAGTTATGCAAGAGAGTTTTCTAAACCTGTAATTATGCTTGACATAAAAAAACGTGGTGGCGAGAATTTATTAAACGCTTCTTCTAAAATTGATAAAATCATAGCAAAAGCGAAAACAAACGTATTTCCAGAAAATTTGGTTATCTCAAAAACAAATGATCAATCTAATGACACCAGAACCATGGTTTCTGATCTAGAAAACAGCATTATTTTAGGTGTTATCTTAGTAGTTTTGGTACTCTTTTTCTTCTTAGGATTTAGAAATGCCTTATTTGTAGGTATTGCCATTCCGCTTTCTATGCTTTTATCATTTACCATTTTAAGCTTTATGGGTGTTACCCTTAACACCATGGTTTTGTTTTCTTTAGTAATTGCATTGGGTATGCTGGTAGATAATGGTATTGTTGTTGTTGAAAATGTTTATAGGCTAATGGACGAAGGCTTTTCTAGAATAGAAGCCACTAAAAAAGGTGTAGGCGAAGTTGCTATGCCAATTATAGCTTCTACGGCTACAACCTTGGCTGCTTTTTTTCCGTTGATTTTATGGGATGGCATTATGGGCGAATTTATGAAATACTTACCCATTACGCTTATCATTGTTTTAACCTCATCCTTGTTTGTGGCCTTGGTTATCAACCCAATGTTGATTTCAATCTTCATGAAAATTTCACCTAAAAAGGAAAATAAAAAGAGCTTACTGTCTCGCTTAGAAAATGTATATGAAAAGTTTTTACATTTTGCATTAAAAGGATGGAGACCGTATGTTTTTTTCTTCGGAATGTTTCTCTTATTAGGTCTAGCTGGTTTTTTAATGAGTGTATTTCCTCCTAAAATTTTATTCTTTCCAGATACTGCAGCCAAACAGGTTTTTGTCTATGTAGAGTATCCTATTGGTACCGATATAATTCAAACCAATACACTTTCTAAACAAATAGAAACTAAAATAGAAAACCATTTAAAAAAGTATGAAAAAGATGGGCAAAACTTTTTAATAACCTCTGTCATTGGGCAGGTTGGCGAAGGTACTGAAGACCCAAGAAATCATTTAGGTGGCGGTAAAACTCCTAACAAAGCTAGAATTACTGTAGATTTTGTGAAATTTCAAGACCGTCAAGGTATCGAAACAGAACAAGTATTAAAAGACATAAGAGAGCTCTTACATGGCTATCCAGGTGTTTCTATTGTTGTTGACAAACCAAAAGAAGGTCCACCTACTGGGCCACCTATTAGTATTGAAGTCTCTGGCATTGATTATAATTTACTACTAAACACGGCTAATAAATTAAAACAATATATCAATACTTCTAACATTGCAGGTATTGAAGAATTAAAGCTAGATATTGAACAAGGAAAACCAGAAATGCCTATTCTAGTTGATCGTCAAAAAGCAAGACGTCTTGGTGTTTCTACTGGACAAATTGGCGGTGCCATGCGTACGTCACTCTACGGAAAAGAAATTTCTACTTTTAAGGGTAAAGATGATGATTATCCAATTAATATTCGATTAATGGATAAATACCGTTATAATAAAGATGCTTTGTTAAATCAAAAAATCACTTTTAGAGATCAAAGTACAGGACGCATAAAACAAGTGCCAATTGCAGCAGTAGCAAAAGCTACAAAGGCTACTACATTTAGCGCCGTAAAACGAATTGATTTAGACAGAGTAGTAACCGTTTATTCTAATGTATTAACAGGTTATAATGCAACACAAGTAAACGACCAAATAAAAGCAGTGCTCAAAAATTTTGAACTTCCGAAGGATGTTTCTATCAATATAACCGGAGAACAAGAAGAACAAGCAAAACAAATGGCCTTTTTAAGCAAAGCATTGGTGATTGCAGTATTGTTAATTTTCTTAATTATGGTAGCGCAATTTAATTCTGTTACAACCCCAATTATCATCTCTATTTCGGTATTGTTAAGTTTGATTGGCGTACTTTTTGGCTTGCTTATCTTTCGAATGGATTTTGTGATTTTAATGACCATGATTGGTATTATTTCATTAGCAGGAATTGTTGTAAACAATGCCATTGTCTTGATAGATTATACTGATTTAATTATTAAAAGAAAACGTTTAGAAAAGCACTTAGAAGCTTCAGAAAAATTATCGAAACCAGAAATACTAGAAAGTATTGTAGAAGGTGGTAAAACCAGATTACGCCCTGTACTATTAACAGCCATTACAACCATACTTGGCTTACTGCCGTTGGCATTAGGAATCAATATTAATTTTATGACCTTGGTTACAGAATTGAATCCTCAATTTTATATAGGCGGAGAAAATGTTGCTTTTTGGGGACCAATGAGTTGGGCAATTGTTTTTGGATTGACCTTTGCAACCTTCTTAACATTGGTAATTATACCTGTAATGTATTATTTAGTAAAAAGAGCAAAACTGAGATTTTCAAAATAGGATAACAAAAAAGGCTTGGATTCTTTTTCCAAGCCTTTTTTAATATTACTTTTTTGGTGCTACTGCACTAAATACTTCTTAATTAAAACGGTTTGATCTTCTAATTGTACTTTGAAAATTAAAAGGGTGCCTGCTTTAAATGTAGAAGCTTTTAGATTTACTTCTGTAGTATTTGGTGTTTGGTCTATCAACAGTCTTCCTAAAATATCATAGCCTTTTAGTGTCTTTATTTTACTACTTAAACTGGTATGTATATTTATTGTCGAATTTTCTTCTGAAATAATAAGACTTTCTACTGTTAATTCGTCTTGATCTACATTTAAAACATTGTTTGTAAAACGAAGTATAAAACGATCATTTACATCGCCTGTTGTTGTGGTTGATGTAAATACATAGTCTGCTTGTTTTAAATCATGAATCACGTTTAAATAGGTGTCTTCTAAAAAAATATCTTGTGTGTTAAAAACA
>CAMZLD010000123.1 GCA_947311635.1 uncultured Flavobacteriaceae bacterium
CTAAAAAGTTATGTTTAATAGAGGTTCTAAGAGCTTTTTTAAATAGACACCTTGCTTTTTCTGTTTTTTATTTTATCTATCAATAACCATAATTTTCAAATAACTGTTTATGGTATAGTTACAATCAAGTCTTTTATCTTTCGTCTAATAGTGAAACGGTCTTACGTCTTTAGAAGGACACTACTAGTAATAAAAGGTCATTTTAATTATTTCTGTACTTAGCACTAAGCTTAAAGACGTGTTCAAGAATATTTTGCTCTTGTAGATTGTACGCTAAACCTCTACGTTTCATGACTGCTTTGGCGACTTCGTTTACTTTGTTCATTTTATAGGTTGTAAAGCCGGCACTTCCGCCCCAAGAAAAAGAAGGTATAAAGTTTCTTGGAAAATTACCTCCAAATATATTTGCACTCACACCAACAACTGTACCTGTATTAAACATAGTATTGATACCACATTTTGAATGATCTGCCATCATTAAACCACAAAATTGTAAGCCTGTCTTTGCAAAGCGTTCTGTTTCGTAACTCCACAGTTTTACTTCGGCATAATTGTTTTTAAGATTTGAATTGTTAGTGTCGGCTCCTAAATTACACCACTCGCCTATTACAGAGTTTCCTAAAAAGCCATCATGACCTTTGTTAGAAAACCCAAATATTACGGTGTTATTTACTTCGCCACCAACTTTAGAATGCGGACCAACAGTGGTACCTCCATAAATTTTAGCACCCATTTTTAAGGTTGCATGGTCACACAAAGCAAAAGGCCCACGCACCATGCAGCCTTCCATAATTTCTGCATCTTTACCAATATAAATGGGACCATCTGTTGCATTTAAAGAAGCTAAGGTTAATTTTGCGCCTTGTTCTACAAAAATATTTTCTTTATTAAAACAATGTACCGTATCTGGAATAACAGCTGACTTTCTTCCTTTGGTTAATAAATCAAAGTCTTGTTGTATGGCTTTTGCATTTAAAGAAAAAATATTCCAAGGGTGTTTTATTTGGAATAGATCTTCTTCAAAATTGATAATTTCACAGGTCTCAAAATCGACTTCTTTCCCTTCCGAAGTATAAAAAGCAATCGCTTCTTCTTCTTTAAAAATGGCTTGATTTTCTTTTAAGTTTTTAATTTTTGCAACCAAACTTTCCGAAGGTAAAACAGCGGCATGAATCATAACGTTTTCTGCAAGCTCTACCATAGGAAACTTGTCTGATAAATAATTTTCTGTTACTGTTGTTGTGGTTGAACCTAAATAATGCTCCCACTTTTCTCTAATGGTTAAAATACCTATTCGAATATCGGCAACTGGCCTTGTGTAGGTAAAAGGCAATAAGCTGTTACGAGAAGCTCCATCAAATAAAATGTAGTTCATATTATACGGTGGTTTTTGTTGTACGAAACATGAAATAAAAACCAGCAATTACAAAAGGAATACATAGTAATTGCCCTGTGTTTAAGCCAATATCAAAAAGGGTTTCAATACCTCCGAAGCCTTCCTTGTAAAATTCTATAAAGAAACGTACGGTCCATAATAAAACCAAAAATAAGCCAAAAATATAGCCTGTTTTATGTTTCTTGTTGGTTTTCCAATAGACAAACCACAATATTGCAAAAATGGCTGCATAACTAAAAGCTTCATATAATTGTGTAGGGTGTCGCAAAGGCACCTGGTTGTATAACTCTTTAAAACGCGCACTGTTTTCTATTAAATAAAATGCTTTTTCTACAGTATTGGTTTTGGTTAAGCGCATAGCTTCATTTTCACCAAAAGTATCTCTAAAAAAACGGAAGCCATAGGTTGCTGAATTGGTTACTTTACCAACAATTTCTGAATTCATTAGGTTTCCTAATCTTACAAATACAGCTCCAGAAGCTACAGGTATAACAATTCTGTCTAGTATCCAAAGTGTCGATTTGTAGGTGTATTTTTTTCGGTATAAAATCATGGCAATAATAATACCGATGGCTGCTCCATGACTTGCTAAGCCTTGAAAACCTGTAAAACGATAACCATCAATAAAACCAAATAAAGAAGCCGACGCATCTTCTTTTATAGGTAATAAAATCTCTATTGGATGCGCGCTAAAATACGACCAATTGTAAAAAAAAACTTCTCCTAAACGGGCGCCTAGTAAGGTAGCAATTACAACATACATAAATAATGGATCTATATAGTCTGTAGATACACCATCATTTTTATAAATTTTCTTAATGATCTGTAATCCCAACAAAAAGGCAATTACAAACATTAAACTGTAATATCTTATACCAAAACTGCCTAAATTAAATAGTATTTTACTTGGATTCCAATCAATTGCTAATTCTAACATCTTTCGTTTTTTTATGCTGTAAATATATATAAAAACTAGGAGTTCTATATAAAATTATACAAAGCTATTTTAAGACCAAAAAGCTGTATAGTTTCATTTAGCAAAAATAAATGGCAAGATGGATTACTTGTATGAAATATGGACATACAAAAGGCGGTGAAAAATCAGGTTACAAATACTATTGCTATAACTAATGGCATCTAGAAAGTGCAACAGTTGGTGCTTTTTTAATAAAGTAAAATTCAAGCATTCAAATGGGCAAACGTTTTAGTATTCTATTCGACAAGAAACTTAGTGGTGTTTTATGCAATAAGTACGTAATGCAATAAAAGTAGGCGAAAATATCCTTAATAAGAAACTGTATTTGGTTTTCAAATAAACGGTTGGGTTTATTTTACAATTTGGGTACTTATTACGTTACTTTCTTTTCGCCGTTTTTTTATGCTTAAACAAGAAAATGCTGCATAATTAATAGAGGGCTTCAAAGAGTAATGTTATAAAATTTCTATTTGATATATTGAGCTCCTTCTATTATCAATCTTTTCTCCTAATTACTAGGTAGCCAATCAACTATTCTGATAACACTTTAACAAAACTTTACAAAAGCATTGCGTTAAATTTAACAACCAACAACGTTATCTTTGTAATAATGAAAAAATGGCTACCTCTCTTTTTTTTGTTTTTTATGCACACGCTATTTTCACAAGAAGATAGGGTTGCTATTATTGGTAAGACAACAAGTAATCATAATGGTTTAGAAAACATTCATATCATTAATAAAACGGCTAATAAAGGCACAATTACCATTGCGGATGGTACCTTTAAAATACCTGTAAAAATTGGCGACACCCTTTTTGTTTCTGGATTAATTTATAAAAATAAATACATTATCATATCAAAAAAACACCTAGACAAACAGTTTATTTTAATTGAGATAGAAGAAAAAGCATACCATATAAAAGATGTGTTTATAAGCAACAAAAGCATTTTTTATGTAGATAAAACTATTTATAAAGCAGGAGAAAACGTTACCAACAAATCTTTAGGCTTGCCAAATCAAAACAACAAACCAAAAGAAACGATAGATAGTATTGGCTTTAAACCTGGTCTAAAAATGAGCATTAATATTGAAGCAATTTACAGGCGTATAAATGGTGATTTTAAAAAACTAAAAAAACTAAATGCATTAAAAAAAGAAAGCAACTATTTAGATAAAATACAAAACGTACTTGGCATTTCTTTCTTTACAGAAGAGCTACACATCCCAAAAGAAGCGATTCCTTCTTTTTTTAATTCGTTTAACACAAAACCAATCATTAACAATTATAAAAACAATAATGTATTACAATTGATAGAATCATTATTTAGAAATGCCAAAAATTACCATAAAAAGGAATGAGAAAAAGCGTTTACTTTATTTTATTCATATTATTACCTACGCTTCTTTTTTCACAAAAAAGAAAGTTGATAGAAGGAAAGTTTATTGCTAAAGACATTGATCTTTCTTTTATACATATTGTCAATAAATCATCAAAACAGGTAAGCTATAGCAATCAGCATGGAGCATTTAAAATACGGTTTCAAAAAGGAGATAGTCTTTACATCTCTGCTATTCAAATAGAAAATAGATACTTTGTTGTTTCGCAAAACACCATTAAAAACAAACAACTCATTATCCAATTAAAAGCAAAAAGCAATGCCATTAAAGATGTCGTTATTAAAAATCATCATTTAACGGGAAATTTAAGTTTAGACGCCCAAAAATCGCCAAACAAAGATTCCTTAATCATCAAAAGTGGCGCATTAGATTTTAGGGTAGCTTATAATTTAAGTATCCCTATGAAACCAGATCAACAAGCAAAAGACAAAGCCATTACAAAAGGACTTTCTGGTACAGATCCAACAAGAGTCAATAGCAGCATTAATATATTAACAGGCATTGCTTTATTAGCAACGCTATTTATTAATAAAGAAAAACAAAAAATAAAAGCTCAGAATAGACGAAAACAGTTATTAAAAAAACAAAAAATAGCTTTACTAAACAAAGAAGATCATTTAGAAAATAAGCTGATAGCGCTCTACGGAAAAGACTTCTTTACCAAAGAACTAAAAATACCAACATTAAAAATTACAGACTTTATTGTGTATTGTCAAGAAAAATCAAACCTTGCACAACTAATCATTTATAAAAATGAAATAAAACTCATAGAGACACTTATAAATGAAAGCAAAAATTACCTACAACTCATAAAAAAGGAATAGTTTTTGTTTTACTTTTACAAATATGAAGAATCCATTTAAATATCTATTGCTAGCACTACTTATTCCTTTGTTTAGCTTTACAATGCATAAATATTATATAAGTCTTACTCAGATAGAATTAAAAGACAAAAATCTTCAAATTCAAATGCGTGTATTTTTAGATGATTTTGAAAAAGAACTCAACAACACATTTCAAAAAGATTTTCAGTTAACAACAAAATATGAAATTAAAAATGTAGATTCTTTTTTTTACAAACATCTTCAAAATAAATTTCAAATTACAATTAACGACAGCATACAGCATTATCAATTTATAGGAAAAGAATACGAAAGTGATGCCATTAATTTTTACCTAGAAATTGAAAACCCAAGTCGTATTCAATCTATTTTAATTAGAAATAATCTACTAACAGAAACCTTTGAAAATCAAGAAAACATCATCAAACTAAAGATAAATAACACCAACAAAACATTTATTTTAACTGCAAAGAATGATAAAGGTTTGTTAAAATTTTAGGCAATCGCTTATAAAGCGTATAAAATTGAGTATTTTCGGGCTTTAAAATTAATTAGCAAAGTAATTTATAATGAAAAAAGTAGCCTTAATACTCTTTACTTTTGTGTTTGTAGCCTTTTCAGGTTTTTCACAAGAGCAAAAACCCTCAGAAAAAAAAGAAACACCCCCTACCCGCGTAGATCAAAATAAATTTAGACAATTAAAACAAGATTTACCTACGCCAAACGATCAGCATTTAGCTTCTGGGGCACCAGGTTCTCAATATACGCAACAAAAAGTTGATTATGTCATGAACATTCGACTTGATGAACCAAACAGTCGTATTTACGGTGAAGAAACCATTACCTATCATAACAATTCTAAAGATGTTTTAGATTATTTGTGGTTGCAATTAGATCAAAATGTTAGAGCTGCAGACTCAAAAACCCCACTTATTGCTTCTAACGGAGCAAAAGCATTTCATACTGCAAAAAGTTTTGCTAAAGATTATTTAAAAGCACCATTTGATGGTGGTTTTAAAATAGAGTATGTAAAAGATGCCAACGGTAAAGCATTATCGCACATTATAAATCAAACCATGATGCGTGTAAACCTACCAAAAGCCTTGGCTTCTGGAGAAACATTTACCTTCAAAATAAAATGGTGGTACAATATCAATAATTATGTAGAAATGGGTGGTCGTTCTGGTTACGAAGCCTTTCCTGATGGAAACAATTCTTACGTAATTGCACAGTTTTTTCCTAGACTTTGTGTTTATGACAATGTAGAAGGCTGGCAAAATATGCAGTTTTGGGGCAGAAGTGAATTTGCCTTAGAATTTGGTGATTACACCGTAAACCTTACCGTACCAGCAGATCATATTGTAGATGCCACTGGTGTATTACAAAACGAAAAAGAAGTGCTTACCAAAACACAACAAAAACGTTGGAAAAAAGCTAGAAAAACTTTTGACAACCCTGTAATGATTGTTACTCAAGCCGAAGCAGAAATTGCAGAAAAAGGACGCTCGAATAAAACAAAAACTTGGAAATTTCAAGCAAACCGTGTTCGTGATTACGCCTTTGCAACCTCAAGAAAATACATTTGGGATGCCATGGCGGTTAAAGTAAACAACCACACTGTAATGGCTGTATCATTATATCCTAAAGAAGGAAACCCACTTTGGGAAGAACATTCTACACGCGTTGTTGCAAATACGCTTGAAGAATATTCTAAAATGACCTTTGACTATCCGTATAGCAAAGCCATTTCTGTAAACGCAAAACGTCAAGGTATGGAATACCCAATGATTTGCTTTAACTACGGAAGACCAAACAAAGACGGTACCGTTTCTGAAAGAACAAAACACGGAATGATTGGCGTTATTACACACGAAGTTGGTCATAACTTTTTTCCGATGATTGTAAATTCTGATGAACGTCAATGGACATGGATGGACGAAGGCTTAAACTCTTTTGTAGAAATATTAGCAGAATTAGATTACGATCCTAATTTTGATACCGGAAACTTACCAAAAGACATTGTACGTTACATGAGCGGAGATCAAAGCCACATTTCACCAATAATGTCACATGGTGATTACGTATATCAATTTGGACCAAACGCTTACACAAAACCTGCCGCTGGCTTGTACATGTTACGCAAGACAATTATGGGCCCAGAATTATTTGATTTTGCATTTAGAACCTACGCAAAACGATGGATGTTTAAACACCCAACACCCGCAGATTTCTTTAGAACAATGGAAGATGCTTCTGGTATGGACTTAGATTGGTTTTGGAGAGGATGGTTTTACACAACAGATTATAATGACATTGCTATTAAAGAAGTAAAACGCTATTACCTTTCAGAAACACCTAACGGAAAAACAAATGATATTGCAAAACGATATCCAGAATACTTTAAAAGATTAGGACCTCTAGTTTATTTAAATCCAGATATTTCTAAAAAAGCTTCTCCTAAAGTATTAAAAGAATATTTAAACAAATTACCTGCTTCAGAAAAAGCAAGCTTAAAAAATGTACCTAACTATTTTTACGAAGTTACTTTTGAAAAACCAGGAGGACTTGTAATGCCAATTATTGTGCAATTAGAATATGAAGACGGCACTACAAAAAGAGAAATGCTGCCAGCTCAAATTTGGCTTAAAAACGACAAAGAAGTAAAACGGTTATTTGCTTCAGAAAAAGCCATTAAATCTATTACGATTGACCCAGATTTAGAAACAGCCGATGTAGATGTAACCAACAATAGCTGGCCTAAAAAACAAGCCAATAAATTTGAAAGCTTTAAAAAGAAAATAAAAAACTAACACAGTTTTAAAACTGCAACAAAAAACCTAGCTAATGCTAGGTTTTTTGTATCTTATATACACAAGTAAAATGAAAAAAATCAGCTTCCTAATATTTCTATTATGTAGTAGTTTTGCGTTTTCACAAAACAAACAAACCTCTAGTAACAAAGGTGTTCTTTCTGGTATAGTAGTTGACAAAGTAAGTAAAGAAGCATTGCCTTACGTAAACATTATTGCAAAAGACGCTAGTCAAAAAATAATAACTGGTGGCATTACTAATGACAAAGGAGAATTTTCTATTTCAAGAATTCCGTTAGGTACTTATTTTATAGAAATACAATACATTGGTTACAAACTTTTAACCAAACAAGTTGTCTTTAATAACAAACAACTACATGTAAATTTACAAACCATTCAATTAACAGAAGACACAACAGCATTAGAAGACGTAATTGTAAGAGCAGAAACCTCTACCGTTGTGCAAAAAATTGACCGAAAAGTCATCAATGTTGGCAAAGATTTAACAGCAGCAGGGACAACAGCTTCAGAATTATTAAACAACGTACAATCTGTGAGCGTTGATTCACAAACAGGAAATATTAGCCTTCGTGGCAATGAAAATGTGCGTATTTTAGTAGACGGAAAACCTACCAATGTTAGTGCCGCACAACTCTTGCAACAAATACCTTCATCTTCTATTAAAAGCATCGAACTCATTACCAATCCTTCTGCAAAATACAATCCAGAAGGCATGAGTGGTATTATTAACATCATTCTACAAAAAAATGCTAAAAAAGGGTTTAACGGAAGCATCAATACCGGTCTTACCTACGGGAAAAACCTACGTTACAATGGTTCTCTAGACATGAATTATAAAAAAGGAAAGGTTAATTTTTTTACCAACTACGGTTTTAATACAGGTAAAAGTGATATGTGGGGTGCTGTAAATGTTTTAAGTAACGATCCTAGAAAACAAATTATTAGTTTTGACAGAAACAATACCAATCAACTTATTAAGTTTGGTGCAGACATGTATTTTAATGATAAAAATACCCTTTCTGTTTATAGCACACAAAACTTTAGTGACAATACTAGTTTAGGAGATTCTAAAGTATTTCTAAATACAACTTTAATTACAGATGCACCTAGAAATTCTGAAAGAACAAACGCTTCAGAAACTTATAATTTAAATTATAAAACTACCTTTAATAAAAAAGGGCACGATTTAGAATTTGAAATCAACTATTCAAAAAATAAAGCACCAGAAGACATTATAAATCAAAACACACTAAGCGCTATTGGTGATATGGATTATTACCTTTCAAATTATTATAATTACATTAAAAACAATCGAAAAAACACCTTAATCAATCTAGATTACACCAACCCTATTGGAAAAGGAAAACTAGAAATTGGTGCAGAAATACGTGTCAACAAAACAAACAACAGCAACCTTTCTAACCAAGAACGCTTTATTTATGATAGTAGCAACAACGTCATAGGAACAGCACCTCTTGGCAATACTTCTTTTGATTACAATAGAGATATTTATTCTTCGTATATCAATTACGGCTATAAGTTTGAAAAAATTACCATGCAATTGGGTGCGCGTTTAGAACAATACAATGTCAACGCAAATTTTATTAACGGAACATTAAATGCTCCTTATAAAGACAACATTTTCAGCATCTATCCTTCTGCCTTTTTTACGTTTATTCCTTCAGAAAAAAACCAATACCAACTTAGTTTTAGTCGTAGAGTAGACAGACCTTCTACGCGGCAAGTAAACCCAAATCCACGTTGGAGTACACCGCTAGTAACAGCCATAGGAAACCCTAATTTAAAACCGCAGTTTACCAACTCTATAGAAATAAATTATACAAGAGCGTTAAAAAAAGGATCTATTACCTTCGGAAGTTTTTATAGACATATTACCGATGAAATATCTAGAAATGGCTATTTAGACCCAACAGATGCAGATGGAATAAGACAAATACGATCGTACACAAATTTTGACAATACCAATAGATATGGTTTAGAATTTTCTACTAATTATAAACTAGCAAAATGGTGGCGTGTAAATGCAAGTGTAGATTTTTATTCGCAACAAGAACGCAACCTTTCTAAATCAATAACAGCCAATGCACTTAATGCACGCATTAGTAATAGTTTTACGGCTAGTAAAAAATTGCGTTTTCAATTGTTTACTATGTTTCGGGGTGCCAAAAAAGGTATTCAATTTAATAGGGCAGCCATGTTTATGGTAAATACGGGCGCTTCTTTAAGTGTTTTAAAACGTAAAGGCACTATTAGTTTTAGATTTAATGACATTTTTAAAGGTATGCGTTATCGCTATGATGCAACCGACCCTATAATACAAAACGGAAATTTTAATTGGGAAAGCCGCACTGCTTATCTTGGTTTTATGTATCGTTTTGGTGGTGGTAAAAATAAAGCCAGACAACGTAAAAAAAGAGATGGTGATAAAGACCGAGATGGTGGTGGGTTTATGTAGGTGAGTTGTGAGTAAAAGGAATCAATTATACGGCTGCTACAAAGCTTTTTCTATAATTACTAAACCTTTTATAGGTAATTTATAAATCCCGTCCTAAACATTTTAATAATTAATAATAGTAGTGTCCGTCTAAAGACGTAAGACCGTTTCACTATTAGACGAAAGATAAAAGACTTGATTGTAACTATACGA
>CAMZLD010000124.1 GCA_947311635.1 uncultured Flavobacteriaceae bacterium
TATTGCGATAAGGCTCACCTCTTCCCATACCGAACAGAGAAGTTAAGCTTATCAGCGCAGATGGTACTGCCATTGGTGGGAGAGTATGTCACCGCCTTTCTTTTGAAAACTCCATAACATTCGTTATGGAGTTTTTTTATGTTTAAATGTTTGAAATTTAACACCTAAATTTAAAGATGATTTCTATTGATAGAATTCTTTTTCAAAAATAAGGACGAAAAATAAATAAAACAGAAAGGCATAACTAAATTAGTTATGCCTTTTTCTCTAGTTTCAGAGTATTTTTTTTATTATTAATAAAAAACCACTTGAAAATTGCCATTGTAAGTATATTAATCTCTAAGCACAGCTCTCGATATTACAATCTTTTGAATCTCTGAAGTGCCTTCGTAAATTTGTGTAATTTTTGCATCTCTCATTAAACGTTCTACATGGTATTCTTTAACAAAACCATAACCACCGTGTATTTGAACTGCTTCTACTGTTACTCGCATTGCCATTTCAGCAGCATATAATTTTGCCATGGCGCCTGATAAATCATAATTTTTATGTTGATCTTTATCCCAAGCGGCTTTGATACATAAATGTCTCGCTGCTTCAATTTCTGTAGCCATATCAGCTAATTTAAAAGCAATGGCTTGATGTTTAGATATTTCTTTTCCGAAGGATTTTCGTTCTTTAGAATACTGTAAAGCAAGCTCATACGCACCAGAAGCAATACCTAGAGCTTGAGAAGCAATACCAATACGTCCTCCTGCTAAGGTTTTCATGGCAAATTTAAACCCAAAACCATCTTCACCAATTCTATTTTCTTTTGGCACTTTAACATCGGTAAACATTAAAGAGTGCGTGTCAGAACCACGAATACCTAATTTATTTTCTTTGTTTCCTACCACAAAACCTTCTTGACCTTTTTCTACAATTAACACATTAATACCTCGGTGCCCTTTCTCTAGATCTGTTTGAGCTATTACTAAATATACACTTGCATTTCCTCCATTTGTAATCCAGTTTTTTGTTCCGTTTAAAATGTAATGGTCGCCCATATCTTTTGCAGTTGTTTTTTGTGAGGTAGCATCACTACCGGCTTCTGGTTCACTTAAACAAAAAGCACCAATAATTTCACCTTTTGCCAATGGTACTAAGTATTTTTGTTTTTGTTCTTCTGTACCATAGGTTTCTAATCCCCAGCATACCAACGAATTATTTACCGACATAACTACAGAAGCAGAAGCATCTATTTTAGAAATTTCTTCCATAGCTAACACATACGAAACGGTATCTAAACCGCTACCACCATATTTTGGATCTACCATCATGCCTAAAAAACCAAGTTCGCCCATTTTTTTTATTTGTTCTGCAGGGAATTCTTGTTTTTCATCACGTTCTATAACGCCTGCTAGTAATTCTGTTTGTGCAAAATCACGTGCAGCATCGCGAATCATGATTTGCTCTTCGGTTAGGTTAAAATCCATAGTTTCTATTTGTATTTTTTGTAATGTTTGATAAGACTTCAAAGATAGTAATTTTATTAAAATCTATTTGTATTTTTACAATTCTTATGAATAAAAAACAATGGAATTGTATTGGAGTCATGTCTGGAACATCTTTAGATGGTTTGGATTTGGTGTACGTAAAGTTTACCAAAAAAGTACATTTTTCTTTTAAGATTATTGCTTCAGAAACCATTCAATATACAGATAATTTAAAAATTGCATTGCGAAATGCAATGCAACTATCTAAAGATGAATTACAAGTATTAGATAAAAGATATGGAGGTTATATAGCACAAAAAATTAATCGGTTTATTGCTGATAATTCAATTGCAAATATTGATTTTATCGGTTCGCATGGTCATACCGTTTTTCACGATCCTGCCAATGGAATTACAAAGCAAATAGGAGCTGGCGATGTGATTGCAGAACAAACAAAGCAAATTGTAATTTGCGACTTTAGAAGCCAAGATGTTGCTTTAGGAGGTCAAGGAGCGCCATTAGTACCTATTGGTGACCGTTTGTTGTTTTCTAAATACGATTATTGTTTAAATCTTGGTGGATTTTCTAATATTTCTTCTGAAATGAATACTGAAAGAATAGCCTTTGATATTTGCCCCGTAAATATTGTACTTAATGTGTATGCTCAAAAATTGGGCTTTGCATATGATAAAAATGGTAAAATTTCTGCTTCAGGAACAATAAACCACCGATTATTAGAAAAATTAAGCGCTCTTGACTATTATAAAAAAATACCTCCAAAATCGTTAGGTCTAGAATGGGTACAAGAATGTATTTTTCCTTTATTAGATACTTCCGAAGATAATATTACTATAATTTTAAGAACTTTTGTAGAACATATTGCTATGCAAATAGCTAAGGTAGTCACTAAAAACGCTACAGTATTAGTTACTGGTGGTGGTGCTTTTAATGGCTTTTTAATGCAGCGTATAACAGCTTTGTCAACCGCAAAGATGACATTGCCTAAGCAAATAATTATTGATTACAAAGAAGCATTAATTTTTGCTTTTTTAGGACTCTTACGTTCTGAAAATCAGATAAATTGCTTAAAAAGTGTAACGGGCGCCTTAAAAGACCATTCAAGTGGTGGTGTTTTTCATCCGTAGTTTGTATATTTGTGAGCAAACCTTATAAATTTCAAAAATCAATCAACTTGAAAGAATTACTTAAAATTTACGAAAATAAAAAGCCTGAAATTGTATTTCACTGGCAAGATCAAGAAACTGAAGCTGAAGGATGGACAGTCATTAACTCATTGCGAGGTGGTGCTGCAGGAGGTGGAACACGTATGCGAAAAGGCTTAGATATGAACGAAGTTTTGTCTTTAGCCAAAACGATGGAAGTTAAATTTACAGTATCTGGACCTGCAATTGGTGGTGCCAAATCTGGTATTAACTTTGATCCACAAGATCCACGTAAAAAAGGGGTTTTAGAACGTTGGTATAAAGCGGTAACACCTTTGTTAAAGCATTACTACGGAACAGGTGGTGATTTAAATGTAGACGAAATACATGATGTAATACCTATCACAGAAAGCTGTGGTGTTTGGCATCCTCAAGAAGGTATTTTTAATGGTCATTTTAAACCTTCCGAAGCAGATAAAATTAATCGTATTGGTCAGTTACGTATGGGTGTTATAAAAGTATTAGAAGATACGCGTTATACACCAGATTTGTCAAAAAAATATACGGTAGCAGATATGCTAACTGGTTATGGTGTTGTAGAGGCAGTAAAACATTACTATGATATTTATGGTGGTAATATTAAAGGTAAAAAAGCCATTGTACAAGGTTTTGGAAATGTAGGTTCTGGTGCAGCTTACTACTTAACACAATTAGGTGCAAAAGTTGTAGGTATTATTGATAGAGTAGGTGGTGTAATTAACGAAGAAGGCTTTACTTTAGAAGAAATGACAGAGCTTTTCAGAAATAAAGATGGCAACACTTTGGTGTCAGATAATATGATTTCTTTTGAAGAAATGAATGATCGAATTTGGAAACTTCCAGCAGAAATTTTTATTCCAGCAGCAGCATCACGTTTAATTACTAAAGATCAAATAACACAATTAATAGCAACAGGATTAGAAGTTATCTCACCGGGTGCCAATGTACCTTTTGCTGATAAAGAAATCTTTTTTGGACCTATCATGGAATATACAGACCAACAAGTAAGTCTATTGCCAGATTTTATTTCAAACTGTGGTATTGCAAGAGTTTTTGCTTATTTTATGGAAAACAGGATAGATTTGCCAATGCAAGATAAAGCTATCTTTGAAGACACATCAAACATAATAAAAAATGCTATTCAAAAAGTATACGACTTGAATGCTAATAAAACAGACATTTGCAAAACAGCATTTGAAATCGCCTTAAAAAAATTAATCTAAAACCAAACAACCAAATTTTATGGGAACATTAATCATTACCGTATTTGTTTTAGGCTATTTAGCCATTACTTTAGAACATAATTTAAAGATAGATAAATTAATACCAGCTTTAGCCATGATGGCCATTTGCTGGGCATTGGTTTCCTTCGGAATAGATTCTTTTCCGCAATGGTTTGATTCTGCTAATCATAAACTATTAACAACTTTTGGCTCTCTAGATCATGAGCATAAAATGCACATGATGGAAGAAACCTTATTACATCATTTAGGAAAAACAGCAGAAATATTAGTGTTTTTACTAGGAGCAATGACTATTGTAGAAATTATAGATTATTTTGATGGTTTTTCTACCATAAAAAACTTTATTAAGACAAAAAGTAAGAAAAGAATCCTTTGGATTTTTTCTTTTTTAGCTTTTTTCTTATCAGCAATTATTGATAATTTAACAGCAACCATTGTTTTGATTTCTATCTTACAAAAAATTGTCACAAAACGTGAAGATAGATTGTGGTATGCAGGCTTGATTATTATTGCAGCAAATGCAGGTGGCGCTTGGTCTCCAATAGGTGATGTTACAACTACAATGTTATGGATAGGTAAAAAAGTAACAACAGCTTTACTTATCGAAAACTTGTTTATCCCTTCTTTGCTAACCATGGTGGTACCAACTTTTATAGCTTCATTTTTACCAGCTTTTAAAGGTGATATTCAAATTGATGCTACAAAAGAAGACGAAACCACACATCGCTTTTCTGGTAACATGTTAGCCATAGGATTGGGAGGTATTATTTTTGTACCAATTTTTAAAACAGTAACCCATTTACCACCATATGTTGGTATGATGTTAGCATTAGCAGTTGTAGCTATTTTTGCAGAAATGTATAGCAGCTCGAAATTTAGCATTTCAGATGTAAATTCAGAAGAAAGTGATGCACATTCACAACACGGTCCAGTACATAGCTCATTATCTAAAATAGAATTGCCAAGTATTTTGTTTTTCCTCGGAATTTTAATGGGTGTAGCAGCATTAGAATCTTTAGGAATATTATTTGATTTTGCAGGAACCTTACAAGAGAAAATGCCAATGTTAGGTACAGAGCTTCATCATAAAGGTGTTTCAGATTTGGTTGTAATGTTACTAGGTATTGCTTCTGCAGTGATAGACAATGTACCATTAGTAGCGGCAAGTTTAGGGATGTTTCATGAGCCAATAGATAATGAATTATGGCATTTTATTGCTTACGCTGCTGGTACAGGAGGAAGTATATTAATTATTGGCTCTGCAGCAGGAGTTGTTGCCATGGGGATGGAAAAAATTGATTTTTTCTGGTACTTTAAAAAAATATCTTGGTTAGCATTGGTAGGTTTTTTAGTAGGTAGTGCCTCTTTTATGTTTATTAGAACTTTCTTTTAGAAATATAATTTTATTTTAATTAATACGTTATTATACGAAAAGTAAAAACAATTTATGGCATTATTTCAACAAGTCACAGAAAATCTAGACGAAGAACAAGTCGAAAAAACACTTTCTATCTTTCAATTAATTAAAGATGGAGGAATAGGCGGTCAAATAATTATTGGTATTTTAGTGCTATTATTAGCCATTGCCTTATACATTTATTTTGAGCGTTTTTTAGCCATTAAATCTGTTACAAAAACAGACGCTAATTTTATGAATCAAATTAAAGATCATGTCTCTAATGGTCGGCTAGATTCGGCAAAGGCATTGTGTATTCAAGAAAACTCACCTGGAGCGCGTTTGATAGAAAAAGGAATTTCAAGAATAGGAAAACCTTTAGAAGACATTAATACCGCAATTGAAAATGCAGGAAATTTAGAAGTTTACAAGCTAGAAAAAAATGTAAGTGTACTTGCAACCATTGCAGGTGCGGCACCCATGATTGGTTTCTTAGGAACCGTAATTGGTATGATTTTGGCATTTCATGAAATGGCAAGTAGTGGCGGACAAGCAGAAATGGGCTCTTTGGCATCTGGAATTTATACAGCAATGACAACAACAGTAGCTGGACTAATAGTCGGTATTATAGCTTATATGGCATACAATCATTTGGTGGTACGCACCAATAAAGTAGTCTATCAAATGGAAGCGAAAGCCGTAGAATTTTTAGATTTACTAAACGAGCCAATTTAAGATTCATTATATTATGAAGTTAAAAGGAAGGAATAAAGTAAGTCCAGA
>CAMZLD010000125.1 GCA_947311635.1 uncultured Flavobacteriaceae bacterium
AGCAGTAAATGATGATGTTATTGTTTTAAAAACCTGAGTTCGACCTAAACTTGCAATCAAAGTTTTCAGCCTTTTTGCTTATACTTCGTTATGTCTTTTCAAACTAAAAATAGTCCTTCAAAGCCACGCCTCGTCTAAGAAAAAAGGCTGAAAACTTTGATTGCAAGTTTAGGTCGAACTCAGGTTTTTAAAACAATAACATCATCATTTACTGCTAACCAACTGCCTTCTCGTAATTCGAAAACTAGTGTTGCATTGTATTCATAAAACTTCTTTAACCCGCATTATTAACAGTAGTAACCATATTGAAAACTATCACTGAATTTTATAAATTTAAAAAATATAAGGGTTTGATCTGCTTATTTATGTGTGTTTTCAACAACTGTTTCAAGAATGAAATAATCTAAAATAGTAGTGTCTGTCTAAAGAAGTAAGACCGTTTCACTATTAAACAAAAGATAAAAGACTTGATTGTAACTATACGATAAACAATTATTTGAAAATTATTGTTATTGATAGATAACATAAAATTAAAAAAAGCTCTTAGAACCTCTAATAAAAATAACTTTTTAGCGTTTGTATAAACTTTAATCGGACAACAATAAATCTAAAACTTTTAACTAATGACTTAAATTTCTGTCTAAAAAAGCAAAATGGTCTTTGGTTTCTCTCAATAAAGTATACCCTTTTTGACGGCCCAACTCATCACCTTCAGAATTAATCATAATTATAGTAGGATATGATCTAACATTGTAAATAGTGCCAAGTTTAGCATTAATTTTACGCTGTTCTTTAGTCAATTTAGTACGATCTCTTGGAAAATCTGCTTCATATAAGACCATCTCTTTAGCCCTTTTTTTAAAAGCATATGAATCAAAAAAGTCAGCAGTTAACATTTTACAAGGTCCACACCAATCTGATCCAGAAAAAAATATCAAAATTGGCTTATGTTCTTTTTTAGCTAACTTTGTAGCTCTTTCAAAACTAGACTCCCACATACTTGAAGTAGTTGATGATGATTCTTCATGTTGATTTGCATCAACATAGACCACATCATTTTGAGCGTAAGAATAAGTACTAACAGCTAAAAATAGAAAAAGAAAAAAGGGTTTCATTTAAAGTTATTTACTTAAAAGTCAAAAGTACTATTTTTTTTTAAAATACAAAATTTAGTCATGCAATGACTTTACATTTTCTTTAAACGTTTTTAAAATGTAATTTAGTATTAACTGATCAAAATCTTTTTGGTGACTTAAAAATTTCGTTTCTATTCCTATAAAAAATGCGGTATCTATGTGTTTTGAAAGGCGCATAAAATCTTTTTCTGTTGTAAGAATCATCTTTTTACTAGCAATGATACTTTTATATTGCTGCTGAATGTTTTTAATATCTTGTTTTGAAAAATCATGATGATCAGCAAACTTTACATGCTGTAATGAAGCTACTTTATTTTCTAAAAAAGAAAGTAAAGGTTTTGGATTGGCGATACCTGTAACTAAAACAACATGGTACTCTTTTAATGCGCTAATTTCAATTTTTTTAATGCTCGATTTTACAAAATTAGCATATAAAATTGTTGTAAAGAAAACTGTTTGGTATAAGGTTGGTTTAATTTTTTTAGTTATCTCAAATTGTTCGTTTTCAGAAAGTATAACCGGACATTTTGTAACAATAATTACTTGTGCTCTTTCTGCACCAGAAACTTTTTCGCGTAAATTTCCTTTTGGCAACATAGTGTCATCAACATATAAACTACCATAAGGCGTTAATAAAATATTAAACCCTCCTGCTACTTTACGATGCTGAAAAGCATCATCTAACAAAATCACATCTGGAGGCGTTTCTAAATTTTTTAAACGCTTTATAGCCTCTACTCTATTGGCATCAACACAAACAGTAATTTTAGGGTATTTTTTATAAAACTGAAACGGTTCATCTCCAATATCAGCGACTTTCACACCTTTAGAAGCCAATAAAAAGCCCTTTGTTTTGCGTTTATAACCTCTACTTAAAGTAGCTACTTTAAATTGATCTTTTAACAATCTTATTAAATATTCAATCTGTGGCGATTTTCCAGTACCTCCAACACTTAAATTACCAACTACAATTGTAGGTATATTAAAAGTAGAAGATTTAAAAAAACCCTTATCATAAAGTAGGTTTCGTAGGGCAGTAATTTCACCATATAAAACAGAAAAAGGGTATAATACTTTTCGTAACAAACTCATAAAGCTAAAGTACAAAAAGAAATCTAAAACTAGTATCTTTGAATTCTAATCATAAATGTATGACCGTAAAAGATATTACACTAGAAATCGAAAAACTTGCTCCATTACAATACGCAGAAGATTTTGATAATGTAGGTTTATTAATTGGCAACTACCAAACTGAAGTAACAGGTGTACTAGTAACCCTAGACACCCTAGAGAGTGTTATTGATGAAGCTATCGAAAAAAAATGCAATTTAATTGTAAGTTTTCATCCTATTATTTTTAATGGATTAAAAAAAATAAACGGAAACACATATGTAGAGCGTATTGTCTTAAAAGCGATTCAAAATAATATTGCCATTTACGCAACACATACCGCATTAGATAATTCCTTTAAAGGCGTAAACGCTAAGATTTGTGAGGTTTTGGGTTTGAAAAACAAAGAAATTTTAATTCCAAAGCAAAAAAATATAAAAAAATTAACAACATATGTTCCTGTTGATGAAGCAGAAAAATTACGCCAAACACTTTTTGAAGTTGGCGCAGGAAACATTGGTAATTATGAAAATTGCAGCTTTAATATGCAAGGCTTCGGAACTTATAAAGGCAACCAAAATGCAAACCCAGTAATTGGAAAAAAAGGCGAGTTACACACAGAAAAAGAAACATTTATAAGTGTTATTTTCGAAAAACATCAAGAAAAGTCAATTCTTAACGCTTTATTCTGTAACCATCCTTATGAAGAAGTAGCTTATGATATTGTAACTTTAGACAATACACATCAAAATATTGGAATGGGAATGCTAGGCGAATTAGAAAAGGAAATGGATGAAACTACATTTTTAAATTTCGTAAAAAAAACAATGCAAACAAACTGCATTCGACATTCAAAAAAATTAGGAAAACCAATAAAAAAAGTTGCGGTTCTAGGCGGCTCTGGAAGTTTTGCAATTGCCGCAGCTATCAGTAAAGGAGCCGATGCTTTTATAACTGCAGATGTTAAATACCATGAGTTTTACAAAGCAGAAAATAAGCTACTTTTAGCAGATATAGGTCATTATGAAAGCGAACAATACACAAAAAACCTTTTAGTAGCATATCTTACAAAAAAATTCCCTAATTTTGCAATCATTTTATCAGTAAAAAATACAAATCCAATACACTACTTATAACCATGGCTAAAAAGAAAGAAGTTACAGTTGAAGAAAAACTAAGAGCATTATATGATCTTCAATTAATTGATTCTAGAATTGATGAAATTAGAAATGTAAGAGGTGAGCTACCTTTAGAAATTGAAGATTTAGAAGACGAAATTACTGGCTTATCAACAAGAATATCAAACTTTGAAGAAGATATTACAAATTTAGAAACAGACATCTCTAACAAAAAAATTGTCATTGAAGAAGCTAATTCATTGATGAAAAAGTACGCAGAACAACAAAAAAATGTTCGTAATAATAGAGAATTTGATTCATTAAGTAAAGAAGTAGAATACCAAGGCTTAGAAATTGAGTTGGCAGAAAAACGCATTAATGAATACCGTGCTAAAATTGAACAAAAAAAAGAAATTATTGCTACAACTAAAGAGCGATTAGCGCTTAAAGAAGAGCATTTAGGGCATAAAAAGTCTGAACTTGATGATATCATGAAAGATACTGAAAAGGAAGAAAAATTATTGCAAAAAAAATCAAGTGATTTTGAAAAATTAATTGATGAGCATTTACTAACCGCTTATAAAAGAATCCGAAACAAAGTAAAGAATGGTTTAGCCGTTGTTTCTATTGAAAGAGGAGCTTCTAGTGGTTCTTTCTTTACAATACCACCACAAAGACAAGTAGAAATTGCTTCGCGTAAAAAAGTAATTACAGATGAGCATTCAGGAAGAATTTTAGTAGATCCTGTTTTAGCAGAAGAAGAAATGACAAAAATGCAAAAATTCTTTTCTTAGAATTTTTTATGATAACCCAAATAGTTGCGTCAACTTTTTACATAAAAAATGCTCATATACATGAGCATTTTTTATATGTTTTATTTGTAAAACTAATTTCCTTTTTTATAATCTTCTAAAAACTTAGCCAATCCAATATCTGTTAAAGGATGTTTTAACAAGCCTTTAATTGCTTTTAAAGGTCCTGTCATGACGTCTGCACCTATTTTTGCACAATCCATAATATGCATGGTATGCCTAACAGAGGCCGCTAATATTTGGGTATCAAATCCATAATTATCATAAATCAAACGAATTTCAGCAATCAATCCTAAACCATCTGTAGAGATATCATCTAGACGTCCAATAAAAGGTGACATATAGGTTGCTCCTGCTTTGGCAGCCAACAAAGCCTGTCCTGCTGAAAAAACCAAGGTCATGTTGGTTTTAATACCTTTATCAGAAAAGTATTTGCATGCTTTTACACCATCTGCAATCATAGGTAATTTAACAACAATTTGCGGATTTAAAGCTGCTAAAGCTTCTCCTTCTCGCACCATTCCTTCAAAATCTGTAGCAATCACTTCTGCAGAAACATCGCCATCTACCAATTTACAAATATCTTTATAATGTTGTAAAATATTTGTGGCACCTGTAATGCCTTCTTTTGCCATTAATGATGGGTTTGTTGTAACTCCATCTAAAATACCTAACGCTTGCGCTTCTTTAATTTGATCTAAGTTTGCTGTGTCTATAAAAAATTTCATATATAGCTAATTATGTTGTGTTTATTTATTTAAAAAACCTTCTTTTTTTAATTCGGCTATTTCTTCTTTGCTAAAATAGTCTTTTATTTTATACATTAAGTTTGGTTTTCTTTTTCTTCTGTATGCAAAGTTAAAAATATCGCCCATGATACGTCTACTTTGCAACCATTTTTCTGTCGGATTTTTTTCTTTGTCATACCGAAATCGTTTCCATTGTACTATACGTTGTTCTTCTTGAATAGGGTATCTCCAAAGACGCCTACTATTAAATTTTAATTTCCACAGTTCATTAATCTTTTCAATATTAGCATCATTGATAAGCTCTTTTTTAGGAAGTACATACGTATAAAAACGTGTAATAAACTTAGGCTTATCTTTTGGTTTGGCTTCTATTAAATCTTTAATAAAACGCTTTGCATATAGGTTGGGTTTTCTAAGGTAATCACTATAGCTAAAACCTAGTTTTCGCATGCGCTTTTTTAATTCTGTATTGGTTCTTGCGCCTACTAAGAATGTACCTAAGTTCTTTCCTTTATACTTAAATCTATGATTTACTTGAATTTCGGTGTGAGGGTCGTCAATACATTCTTTAAGTAATGACAACCATGTTTGGTACTTTTTTTCTCTTATAGAGTTCTTTTTACAAGCGTCATAATCAAAACCAATAGCTTCTAATTGTTGCAAAACTTGTATATTATTTTGACGTTTCACTCTAAATAAAAAGCCTCCTAATTTTTTTCCTTGGTAGGTAAACCTATTGTTTGGACGAATGGCTACACCTTCTTTTAATGCTTGTTGAGTTAACTTAATCCAGGTTTGCTGTTTTTCTTCTCTAGTTAAATTTTTCATGAATAAAATTACTTCATTATTAATTTTAAAATGTGTAATTCATAGCTTGTAATGCTTCATCAGCATTTTTTCATATACCTTGTCTGGTAAAACTTTTTTCAAAGTAACAGAAAATTTTTGAAGAAACTCTCCTACTTTGTAATGAATTTTTGGTTTTTTTGTTTGAATAACTTTATAAATAGCTTTTGCCATTAATAAAGGGTCTTTTCCATGATCCACATGATTATTCATTAAATCTAAATTATTTCCGTAGTTTTTTTTATAAGGAGAGTCTTCTAAAACAGGTGAATGAAATCTTCCAGATGCGATATTGGTTGCAAAATCACCTGGTGCAATATTAGTAACCTCTATACCAAATTCTTTAACCTCCATACGCAATGCCTCTGTAATTAATTCTAATGCGCCTTTTGTAGCAGAATAAACACCTCGATACGGCAATCCCATATAACCTGCAATTGAGGTTATGTTTATAATTAAGCCTTGTTGTTGTTTTCGCATGTGTGGTAAAACTGCCTTGATGACATCAATAGCACCAAAAAAATTGGTATCAAATACCTTGCGCATTTCTTGTGTTGGTGTTTCTTCAATGGGACCGGTAATGCCCATACCAGCATTATTAATCAACACATCAATGCGTTTTTCTTTTTGAATGACTGTTTTTATGGCTTCTGAAATACTAAAAGAATCATGAACATCTAATGCAATCAACTCATAAGATAAATCTTTTGTTTGTTTTGGGTTTCTGCTTGTTCCGTAGACTTTAAAACCCTTTGTTGCCAAATAACTCGCCGTTGATTTGCCTATTCCAGAAGAAGCACCCGTTATTAAAATGACTTTAGACATAAGGTAAATAATTCATTATCAGTTCAAATATAAGATAAAACCTTCATAAAAAGGCATAAAAAATGGCAAGCTACCTACATCACACTGCTACAACCTAATACCTTTGCTGCGTTCCCGCCCTGGAGGATTCAAAGGGAGCTAGTTGTGTAGGACTTGCCGCTGCAAATTTACAATCTATTTTTAACTAAACAAGAAAAAATCACTGCTTTTTTTGTAACAATAAAGATACTATCTTTGTATACAACTAAAACAAAAAACAATGGATAAAACAGTATTGAGTAAAGGCATAAATTATGGTTTAATATTAGGTTTCATTTTGGCACTTTCTACAGTTTATGGTTATGGTGTTAATCAAGATTTCTTTTTAAGTCCGTGGCCTATGATTATCACATTTTTATCATTAGTAATCGTAGGTATTCTTGCTATTGCTAGCGTTAAAAAAGAATTTGGAGGTTTTATTAGCTTTAAAAATGCTTTTTCTACTTATTTTGTAACTATAGCAATTGGTTTATTGATTTCTGCTGTTGTTGGCACCATCCTTTTTAATTTTGTAGATCCTGCTTTTGCAGAAAGTTTAAAAGAAAAAACGGTGCAAAAAATGATAGATACTTTTGATCAATATAATATTGAAATGACAGACCAAATGGAAGCTAGCATTGATGCTATGAAAAACACCAATGTGTATGGTATTCCTCAGCAAATTAAATCCTATTTCATGGGCGTAGCATTTTCTAGTGTGCTTGGTTTGTTATTAGCGCTCATTTTAAAAAACAACAATCCAGACGAAGCATAAACTATGGATGTAACTATGGTGATTCCGCTACTTAATGAGGACGAATCTTTACAAGAATTATATGATTGGATTGTAAATGTTATGCAATCCAATCAACTTTTGTATGAAATTATTTTTATTGACGATGGTAGTACCGATGATTCTTGGAATATTATTTCTAAACTCGGTACAATAGACAAACATGTTAAAGGCATTCGTTTTTCTCATAACTTCGGAAAATCACAAGCCTTACATGCTGGTTTTAAACAAGCACAAGGCGATGTTGTTATTACTATGGATGCAGATTTACAAGATAGCCCAGAAGAAATACCAGAGCTTATCAATATGATTAAAAACCTTCATTATGATTTGGTTTCTGGATGGAAAAAGAAAAGACACGATTCTAAAATACGCAAAAATATTCCGTCTAAATTTTTTAACTGGGCAGCTAGAAAAACATCTGGCATTCAATTAAACGACTTTAATTGTGGGTTAAAAGCGTATAAAAAAGAAGTCATAAAAAACATCAATGTCAATGGGGAAATGCACAGGTACATCCCCATTTTGGCTAAAAATGCTGGCTATAGTAATATTGGTGAAAAAGTAGTGCAACATCAAGCAAGAAAGTATGGTGAAACTAAATTTGGAATGAGTCGTTTTATAAATGGTTTTCTAGATTTGATTACCATTGGTTTTATTTCTAAATTTGGTAAAAAGCCCATGTACTTCTTTGGAATGTTAGGATCATTGGTATTTATGATAGGTTTTCTTTTTGCATTATATCTTGGTATTGACAAACTGTTTTTTAATAAATTAGGGCGATTAATAACCCAAAGACCCCAATTTTATATTGCATTGGTTGCAATGATTATTGGTACACAATTATTTATTGCTGGCTTTTTGGGTGAGCTGATCTTGCGTTTAAAACAAGATGAAACTCGTTACCATATTCAACAAAAAATTAATCTATGAAATATCTAGCATTTTTATTTATTATGACATTAACATCAAATGGTGGATGCCAAAACAAAAAAGACAAAGCAACTACCAATGCAATACCAACATGCATTCAAGAAAAGATAAAACAATTTTCACAAGAGAAAATAAGCAATCCGCCAAGAAAAATATATCAATATACGTATAAAAATAAAGATGTCTATTTAATTTCTGCTCCTTGTTGCGACCAATTTGAGCAAGTAGTAACTGCTAATTGTGAAGTTGTATGTGCCCCTAGTGGTGGATTTACAGGAAAAGGCGATGGAAAATGTACTGATTTTTACAAAACAGCTACAAACAAAAAAATAATTTGGCAAGACACACGCAAGTCATCAAAATAAGGTTTACAACACCATGAAAGAAAACGAAATACTTCAAAAAGCACAACGTTGGCTCACAGCTACTTTTGATGAAGAAACAAAAAATGAAGTGACGCAAATGATTGCATCCAACCAACAATTGCTCAAAGAATCTTTTTATAAAAACCTAGAATTTGGCACTGGTGGTATGCGTGGTATTATGGGTGTTGGCACCAATAGAATCAATAAATATACACTTGGCAAAACCACACAAGGTTTAGCAAATTATTTAATTAAAACATATCCCAATAAAGCATTAAAAGTAGCTATTGCTTACGATTGTAGACATAACAGCCAAAAATTTGCAAATATTGTAGCAGGTGTATTTTCTGCAAACAACATAAAGGTATACCTATTTGAAGATTTAAGACCTACACCAGAATTGTCCTTTACCGTTCGGCACTTAGGTTGTGATGCAGGTATTGTACTTACAGCATCACACAATCCGCCAGAATACAATGGCTATAAAGTTTATTGGAATGATGGTGCGCAAATTGTACCTCCTTATGATTCAGAAATTATTAATGAAGTAAATAATGTAGACTATAATGACATTCTTTTTAAAACCAATAAAGATTTAATAACACTTATTGGTGACAAAGTAGATATTGCCTTTATAAACGGATGTGTAGCCAACGGAACTTTTAATGCAAAAGGAAAAGACGATTTAAAAATTGTTTTTACTTCACTACATGGAACATCTATAAAATCCATTCCGAAGGCCTTAAAAAAAGCAGGTTACAACAACGTTTTCATAGTTAAAGAACAAGAAAAACCTAATGGTGATTTTCCTACAGTAAAATCTCCCAATCCAGAAGAACCAGAAGCCTTAGAAATGGCTATTAAGCTAGCAAATGCAGTAGCTGCCGATATTGTTATAGGTACAGATCCAGATAGCGATAGAATTGGTATTGCCGTTAGAGATACCAATAACAAGATGTTGTTACTAAACGGCAATCAAACCATGAGTGTCTTTACAAACTTCTTAATTAAAAAATGGAAACAAAACGGAAAAATTAATGGCAAACAGTTTGTAGGATCTACCATTGTTTCTACAACATTAGTAAATGATATTGCAACAAGTTACAATGTAGAAACTAAAGTTGGCTTAACAGGATTTAAATGGATTGCTAAAATGATTAAAGACCATCCAGAAAAAGAATTTATTGGTGGTGGCGAAGAAAGTTTTGGCTATATGGTTGGTGATTTTGTTAGAGATAAAGATGCCGTAACGGCAACATTATTAGCCTGCGAAATAGCTTCGGAAGCTAAATACAACAACAGTAGTTTTTACAACGAACTATTGTTGCTTTACACCAAACATGCTTACTACCAAGAGCATTTAATTTCGATTGTAAAAAAAGGCATGGATGGCGCATCACAAATTGCAAAAATGATGGCAAATCTAAGAGAAAACCCTATAAACAGTATTGACGGATCTAAAGTTGCTTTTTTGTACGATTATCAAACCGCTATTTGTAAAAACTTGAGAACAGGAGAAACATCAGCTATTAATGTACCAAAATCTAATGTACTCATATATATAACCGAAGACGGTACAAAAGTAGCAGCAAGACCTAGTGGAACAGAACCCAAAATAAAATTTTACTTTAGTGTAAAAGCACCTTTATATGCTGTTGAAAATGCAAAAAGTGTTCAATTTGAATTGAAAAGTAAAATAGAACGAATTATTAAAGAAATGAAACTTGCCTAATGGATTATATAAAAAAATTAGCGCCTTTTATTCTTCCATATAAAAGATATGCTATTCTAAATATCATATCTAACATTTTTTATGCCTTTTTTAGCACGCTAGCCATGCTTTCTTTAATGCCCATGATTAACGTTTTGTTTGGCGAAGGAAAAAAACTAACCACCAAACCTACTTTAACTAGCATTGGAAACATACGTGCTTATCTTGAAGATTATGTAAGTTATATTGTTACTACCACATCTACAGACAAAGGGCCGCAGCAAGCTCTATTATACATGGTAATCTTGATTATCATTCTATTTTTACTTAAAAACTTATTTAGTTATTTAGCCATGTTTTTTATTACATTTTTAAGAAATGGTGTTTTAAAAGATCTTCGGAATAAAATTTACAACAAGGTATTAAGTTTGCCTATTTCTTATTATTCAGAAAAAAAGAAAGGCGACATTATTTCACGTATTTCTGTTGATGTAGCAGTGGTTCAAAATTCATTACTAGCTGTTTTAAGCCTTTTAGTACGTGAACCTTTAAATATTATTTTTGCTATCATAACCATGTTTTTAATAAGTATAAAACTCACTATTTTTGTGTTTTTATTTATACCTATTGCTGGTTTTATTATTTCTATCATCGGAAAAACTCTAAAAAAACATTCACAAAAGGTTCAAGAAGAACAAGGTGTATTTTTATCAACCCTAGAAGAAACATTAAGTGGATTAAAAGTTATTAAAGGCTTTAATGCAGAAAAACGTTTTAATCAACGTTTTAAAGATTCTACAGAAAGACTTTACCATTACTCAAATACTTTAGGCCATCGACAAAATTTAGCCTCACCTGCTAGTGAGTTTTTAGGCATTGTAACCATTGCCGTATTATTATGGTATGGTGGAAGCATGGTACTTGTTGATCATAGTTTATCTGGTGGTGCATTTATTGCTTACATGGCATTATCTTATCAAATTTTAACACCAGCCAAAGAAATTAGTAAAGCAAGTTACGGCGTTAAAGCAGGTAATGCTGCCGCAGATAGATTGCTAGAAGTTTTAAATACCAAATCTCCTTTAAAAGACAGTTCTAATGCCATTGTTAAAAATACGTTTGATACTGATATTACTTTTAACAATATTACCTTTAAATACGAAAGTGAAGCTGTCTTAAGAGACTTTTCATTATCGATTCCGAAGGGAAAAACCATTGCATTGGTTGGGCAATCTGGAAGCGGAAAATCTACCATAGCCAATTTAATAACACGTTTTTACGATGTAAATCAAGGTAGTATAGAGATTGATAATCAAAACATAAAAAATCTCACAAAACAGTCACTTAGAAATTTAATGGGATTGGTAACACAAGATTCCATTTTATTTAATGACAGTATAAAAAACAATATCTTATTAGGCAAACAAGATGCAACAGACGCCGAAATTATTGAAGCCTTAAAAATTGCCAATGCTTGGGAGTTTGTAAAAGATTTACCTAAAGGAATAGAAACCAATATTGGTGATGCAGGCGGAAAATTATCTGGCGGACAAAAACAACGGCTAAGCATAGCTAGGGCTGTACTTAAAAATCCACCAATTATGATTTTAGATGAAGCAACTTCTGCCCTAGATACAGAAAGTGAACGCTTGGTGCAAGATGCTTTAGAAAAAATGATGCAAAACAGAACATCTATTGTTATTGCTCATAGACTCTCTACCATTCAAAAAGCAGATTTAATTGTCGTTATGAAAAAAGGAACTATTGTAGAGCATGGCACACATCAACAACTTTTAGCAAAAAATGGTATGTATAAAAAGCTTGTAGAGATGCAAACTTTATAATTAGTCGTTCCTTACAAAGTTAATATTTAAAAGTCAGATTTTTTGTTAAAAATTTCAAAAACAAATAAGAAAATATTTTTTCAAGTTCAAGTTTTAACTTTCTCATCATTTTCTTAAGATTCCTCCCCGTTGCTGCCAAAAAGGCATTTATTTGCGAAGAATTTTTGCCATGTAGATAGTTTTGTCCCATTCTAAAATCTGTTTTTAAGTG
>CAMZLD010000126.1 GCA_947311635.1 uncultured Flavobacteriaceae bacterium
CTATTAAACATAACTTTTTAGAGTTTTTATAAATTTTAATTGGACAACAATGTAAATATTTCTAAATAATTGTATTTGTTAAAACATAATTCTATTTTTGTTTCCAACAAAAACGCAACAAATGCAAGCGATTAAAGCTAACCATTATACTATTTATTTTAAAGAAGAAGGATATCTGTTTTTAAACAATTATATAACTCAATTTAAGCCATCTGCCATTGTTATCTTAGTAGATACCAATACGCAAAAGGATTGTTTACCAATTTTATTACAGCATTTAAAAACAAAGATTAAAATCCATACACTTTGTATTATGGCTGGTGAAATACATAAAAACATTACTACTTGTAATTCTATTTGGCAACAACTAACCGACTTAAATATTGACAGAAATGCCCTGCAAATTAATCTTGGTGGTGGCGTAATTACAGATTTAGGCGGTTTTGTGGCTGCAACTTATAAAAGAGGGATTGATTTTATTAATATACCCACTACATTATTAAGTATGGTAGATGCATCTGTTGGTGGAAAAACAGGCGTTGACTTAGGTAATTTAAAAAATTTAATTGGACTCTTTTCTAACCCAAAAACAGTTTTAATAGACACTGACTATCTACCAACTGTTTCTAAAAAAGAAATGCGTTCTGGAATGGCAGAAATCATTAAATATGGCATCACTTACGATAGGAAACTGCTAAATGAATTAATTATAGATAATTCTCTGAAAATAAATAAATTAGAAAATTACATTTACCGCTCTATTACAATTAAAAATGAAGTAGTTACAAAAGATCCTAAAGAACAAAATCTTAGAAAAATACTAAACTTTGGGCATACCATAGGGCATGCTATTGAGTCGCATTATTTAGCCTCTAAACAGCTAAAAACACTTACGCATGGAGAAGCAATTGCCATCGGTATGATTGTAGAACTTTATATTTCTAATAAACTATTAAATTTTCCAAAAGAAAAATTAAATGCAATCAAAGTGTCTATTATTTCTTTGTTTGGAAAAGTTACCCTTTTGAAAGAAGATTATCCAGCTATTATCGAATTGCTAAAATATGATAAGAAAAATGTAAACGGAAAAGCAAAATTTGTATTGATGAACAATCTAGAAGATTATGAGCTTAATTGTGATGTGTCTGACAAACTCATTACAGATGGATTTACATTTTACTCAATCTAAGTTTATACCATACACCTTTTTATACTGAGGTAAGACAGCGTCTATTGTAAATTTTTTGGCATGCGCTCTAGCATTTTCCTTAAAAGTATTTAATATACTTTCATCTTTTAAAATAATAATGGCATTTTCTGCCATATCATCAATATCACCAACGTTACTTAAAAAACCTGTTTCACATTGTAGATTTACTTCTGGTAAACCTCCTGTATTAGTTGATATAATTGCGGTACTAGCTGCCATAGCTTCTAATGCTGCCAACCCAAAACTTTCTGTTTCCGAAGGCAATAAAAACAAATCTGAATAACATAAAATCTTTTTTATTTCATGGCTATTTCCTAAAAAAAGTACCTTTTCAGAAAGACCTAGTGATGCTACCAAATTTTCTGCCATTAATCTATCTGGACCATCACCTACCATTAATAATTTAGACGGTACTTCTTTTTGAACCCTATCAAATATTTTAATTACATCTTGCACTCTTTTTACTGGCCTAAAATTACTTATATGTGTTAAAATACGTTCATCTGGAGTTGCCAGTGCTTCTCGTTGGCATTCACCTTGCTGTGTTTTTTCGTATTTTTCTAAATCAATAAAATTATATATCACCTCTATTTCTTTGGTAATATCAAAAAGACGTAGGGTATCTTGCTTTAAACTTTCTGAAACTGCTGTTACAACATCAGAATGATTAATGCTAAAAGCCACTGCTGTTTTATAATTTGGATGACTACCTACTAAGGTTATATCGGTACCATGTAATGTTGTAACTACTTTAATATGAATGCCTTTTTCTTTCAGCATTTGCTTTGCCATGTAGGCAGCGTAGGCATGTGGAATAGCATAATGAACATGTAAAATTTGGAGACCATACTTTTCTACAATTTCTACCATTTTACTTGATAAGGCAAGCTCATAAGGTTGGTATTGAAACAAAGGATATTCCTCCATCAATACTTCATGGTAATGTAAACGATGCGAAAAATAATCTAAGCGAACTGGCTGATTGTAAGTAATAAAATGGACTTCATGCCCTTTGTCTGCCAAAGCTATTCCTAATTCTGTGGCAACAATACCACTTCCTCCAAAAGTTGGGTAACAAACAATCCCTATTTTCATAAAATTAAATAATTATATTGTAAGCAGTTGTAATCTCATTAATTAAGAAATGCTTACAGCAATTAATAATCTCCTAAAGTCTCAGGATTTTGAGCCAGTGCTAGTTCTAGTTGCTCATCATTTGGCGCTTTACCATGCCAAGCATGTGTATACATCATAAAGTCTACACCATTACCCATTTCTGTATGTAATAAAACACAAACGGGTTTCCCTTTTCCTGTTCTGCTTTTTGCATCTTCCATTCCTTTTATGATAGCTGTAATATCATTTCCTTGTTTAATTTCTAAAACATCCCAACCAAAGGCTTCAAATTTTGCTTTTAGATTTCCTAACGGAAGTACCTCTTCTGTAGGACCATCTATTTGCTTACCATTAAAATCTATCGTTGCAATTAAATTATCCACTTTTTTACCTGCTGCATACATAACAGCCTCCCAAATCTGCCCTTCTTGTAATTCACCATCACCATGCAAAGTGTATACTAAGTTTGAGTCTCCATCAAGTTTTTTTGCTTGGGCTGCACCAATACCAACGCTCATACCCATTCCTAAAGATCCAGATGCGATACGTACACCTGGTAAACCTTCGTGTGTAGTAGGATGCCCTTGTAAACGGGTATTTAACTTTCTAAAGGTTGCCAATTCTTTCTTCTGAAAAAAGCCACTATGTGCTAATACACTATAAAAAACAGGAGAAATATGACCGTTAGACAAGAAAAACAAATCTTCATTAATACCTTGCATATTAAAGTTAGTATCATACTTCATTAAATGTTGATACAACACTGTTAAAAACTCTGTACAACCTAAAGAGCCTCCTGGGTGACCCGAATTTACGGCGTGTACCATTCTTAAAATATCGCGTCTAACTTGTTGAGAAAAATCTTGTAGTTCTTGTATTTTAGGCATTTCTTCTTTTTTTTAGTTACACAAACATACAAAAAGAGTTACTGTATTTAGCAAGCAAATATGATCAAATAGTCAATAGTTTATCAACAAGTCTTAACAAGTATTTAATGTCTTCTATTTTTTTTCAAAAAAAATGGTTATATTCAAAAACAATTTAAAAAAAAAAAATTATGTCTGTGAATTTATTAGACCTTGCAAAAGGTTATTTAACAGATGCTGTTGTTAGTAAAGCAGCGTCTTTTTTAGGAGAAAGTAGTGAAGCTACACAAACTGGTCTAGCACATGCTATGCCTGCATTATTAGGTGGAATCATGAGTAAAGCTAACTCTGAATCTGGAGCATCTAGCTTACTAAACTTAATGGATACTCCATCATTAGGTGATGGTTTACTTAGTAACCTTGGCGATCTCTTTGGAGGTGGTAATAGTAGTATGCTAGATCTTGGCGGTTCTTTATTAAGTGGTGTTTTTGGTAATAAATTAGGTGGTATAACAGATTTAATAGCATCTGCTACAGGTTTAAAATCTGGAACATCGTCAACCATTTTAAAAATGGCAATGCCTTTTTTATTCGGAATTATCAAAAAACAAGTTGCTAACAAAGGAGTTAGTGGGTTAATGAGTTTATTAAGCGGTCAAAAAGACTACTTAGCAAAAGCAGCTCCAGCTGGTTTTATGGATAAAATGTTAGGTACTCTAGGTGTTGGTTCTCTAGGGAACTTAGCAAGTAATGCTTTTTCTAGTGCAAAAGAAACAACTTCTAATGTTGTGAATGAAGTAGAAAATACTGCTAAAAAAGGAGGTAATAAAATGTTGCCATTTTTAGGCATACTTGCCTTGGCTGCTTTGGCCTTTTTTGCAATGAGAAATTGCAAAGCAGATACTGCTGTAAAAGAAACTATTGAAAACGTTAAGGAAGATTCTAATCATGCTGCTGATGCCGTAAGATCTGGAGCTGAAAAAGTTTCGAATGGAGCTAAAGCTGCTGCAGGAGCCGTTGTTGATGATGCCAATGCATTATATACTGCTGGTGCCAGCCTTTTAGGAAAAACAGTAAAAGGTTTTGAAAACTTAGGGGCTTTTGCTAAACGTAAATTAAAAGACGGAACAGAATTAATTATTCCATCTAAAGGATTTGAATATAGATTGGTAGATTTTATTGAAGGAAACAATCCTATTGATAAAACTACTTGGTTTGATATGCGTAGAGTATTATTTAAAACAGGTTCTGCAGAATTAGACAGTCGTTCTATGGGACAAATTAATAGTATTGTTTCTATATTAAAAGCGTATCCTAATGTTCATTTAAAAATTGGAGGATATACCGATAATACTGGTAACGCAAATGCAAATAAAGTGCTTTCTGGAAAAAGAGCTGCTGCTGTAGTTAGTACATTAACTAATAAAGGTATTGATGCCAAAAGATTAACCGCAGAAGGATATGGACAAGAACACCCAATTGCTACTAATGATACAGCAGAGGGTAGACAGTTAAACAGAAGAGTTTCTGCTAGAGTCACCAAAAAATAATTACCAAAGTATTAAAAATCTAAAAGAGCTGCCTTTGGCAGCTCTTTTTATTTGAAAGAAATTAGGTCTTCTGCTTTTTCTTCTTTGCAGCAGGAAATAAAACATTGTTTAAAATTAAACGATACCCTGGAGAGTTTGGATGCAATGCTAACTCTGTTTTGGGATCTCCTACTTGATGTCTATAGTCTTCTGGATCATGACCTCCATAAAAGGTAAACATACCCTTACCAATAGTTCCATGAATATAACGTGCTTCATGATTAGCTGTATGCTCACCCATAACAAGAACAGATGATTTTACCAATTTACGCTCAAAAGAAGTTGTTTGCCCCATAAACCCTTTTACCAGTGTAGTGTGATTTTGACATAGCATGGTTGGCACTTGATCCCATTTTGCAGAAAATTCTAACAACGAAAAATAATCTGCTGTTTTAGGAATTTTTCGTTTCATGGTCATATCTATATCAGAAAATTCATATTTCATAGGATCTCTTACTAGTGTAAAGTCTTTAAATGCAAAAGTATTTGTATAATTAATTTTTGATTGGTAGTTGGCATCAGAAGGGTCGCCATCAAACATGGTTTCGCATATGTCTACGCCATCTGCAGATAAAGCAATATCAAAACTTTCTGTAGCAGAGCACATGGCAAACATAAAGCCACCACCAATTACATATTCTCTTATTCTTTTAGTTACTGCTAATTTTTCTTCAGAAACTTTCTGATAACCAAGTTTGGTAGCTAATTTTTCTGAGGCATCTTTTTGTTCTATATACCAAGGCTTAGAACGGTAGTGCCCATAAAATTTTCCATATTGTCCAGTAAAATCTTCGTGGTGCAAATGTAACCATTCATATAACAGAAGCTTGTCTTCTAAAACTTCTTGATCGTAAATAACATCATACGGTATTTCTGCATAATTTAAAACCATTGTTACAGCATCATCCCAAGGCTGTTTAGATTTTGGTGAGTACACTGCAATCTTTGGTGCTTTTTCTAGTACTACGGCTTCCATGTTTTTTGATGGCGAACTAATATATGCTAATATTTCAGCGGCTTCTGTATCAGAAATTATTTCGAAACTTACACCTCGTATCTTACATTCTTTTCTAATGGTCTCACTATCTTCTAATAAAAAAGCACCACCTTTATAATTTAGCAACCATTTGGCTTTGTAGCCTTGTTGCAAGGTCCAATATGTAATGCCATAAGCTTTTAAATGCTCATCTTGAGTGGTTGCTTCCATCGGTATAAAAATAAAAGAAGCCCAACTTGTAAAAGAATAAAAAGTAATGATAATAAAAATTATATATTTAGTCATACTGAAATATTAAAAAGGAACATCATCTTTATTAAACGCATCATTTGGTTGTATATTTTGCGAACTCTCTGGCAAGGTGTTGTCATTCATTTTAGATTGAAATTCTGAACTAAATCCAGTTTCTAAATCCGTAAATTGTGCTAAACGACCAATAAATTTTAAACGTATATTTTCTAAACCACCGTTTCTATGTTTTGCAACAATAAATTCTGCTTGCCCTTCGCATGGTGATCGTTCTTCATCATCCCATTCTGTTTGACCGTAATATTCTGGTCTAAAAATAAACGAAACAATATCTGCATCCTGCTCAATTGCACCAGATTCTCTCAAATCGGAAAGCAATGGCCTTTTACTACCACCTCTGGTTTCTACCGCTCTTGACAATTGAGACAAAGCAATAACTGGTACGTTTAACTCTTTTGCTAAGGCCTTTAAATTTCTTGAAATCATAGAGATTTCTTGTTCTCTATTTCCGCCACCTTTACTGCTTGTACCCGCCGTCATCAACTGTAAATAATCAATTACTATCACTTTTACACCATGTTGTGATGCTAATCTACGCGCTTTTGCTCTTAAATCAAAAATAGATAAAGAAGGTGTATCATCAATAAAAATTGGGGCTTGAGATAAGTTTTTAACTTTTACATTTAATTGTTCCCATTCATGAGGCATTAAATTTCCTTTCCGAAGTTTCCCTGAAGGAATTCCGGTTTCACTAGAAATCATACGTGTTATTAATTGCACAGAAGACATTTCTAAAGAAAAAATGGCAACAGGAATATCAAAATCTATTGCCATATTTTTAGCCATAGACATTACAAAAGCTGTTTTTCCCATACCGGGTCTTGCTGCTAAAATAATTAAATCTGAAGGTTGCCATCCCGAAGTTAGGTTATCTAGTTGTGCAAATCCAGAAGGCACACCACTTAGGCCTTCTTTATTTGAAATTTCTTGTATTTTTTTGATGGCTTGGGTAACTAAACCATGCGCATCTTCAGAACTTTTCTTGAGATTGCCTTGGGTAACTTCGAATAGTTTGGTTTCTGCGCTGTCTAATAAATCAAAAACATCTGTGGTTTCATCGTAGGCTTCTTCAATAATTTCTGAAGAAATACTAATTAATTTTCTTTGAATATATTTTTGAAGTATGATTCTAGCATGAAACTCAATATGAGCAGAAGAAGCAACTTTTTGAGTTAGTTTTACAATGTAAAAATCACCACCAACACTATCTAATTTTCCGTCTTTACGTAATTGATTAGAAACGGTTAATAAATCTGTTGGTTCAGAATTTTCAAACAAAGCTACTATGGCATTGTAGATTTCTTTATTTGCTTCTTTATAAAAAACATCTGGATGCAAAATATCAATTACGTCATCTACAGCCTTTTTATCAATCATCATAGCGCCTAAGACAGCTTCTTCTAATTCTATGGCTTGCGGTGGTAATTTGCCTTTTTCAAGACCAATTACACTGCTTCGCTTTGTGCTTATTGCGCGCTTTTTTTGTAGATTTTCCATGTGACGAAAATAGGTATTAATTGGCTAATAAATATTGAAAATTCATTTATAATTTTACACAAATGTTTATTGATTTTTTGATAGTGTGTTAATAACTATAAAAGATTTTAAATTTGTATTTTTGACGTATGAAGCAATCGCGTATCCACGTATTCTTAACGTTATTTTTAGTAGTGCAAATAGTATTCCTAAAATGGCTTGCTACACAACCTAATCTTGTTGAAAAATATTATTCAAATGGAATATTTCCTGCTATTTCTAGAAGTATGCGTACTTTTTTTGGCTGGATTCCATTTTCTATAGGTGATTTGCTTTATCTTTTTATTGTTTTTATATTATTGAGGTTCGTCTTTAAATTATTTCAAAAAAAAACACACAGAAAGCCTATTACCCTACTTAAAATTACAGGTTTTTTATCGATTATTTATTTTTTATTTCATTTGCTTTGGGGCTTAAATTATTACCGTATTCCGCTATCAAAAAAAATGTTTCATTCAACACAAAATGGTGTAGATAGTATTGCATTAATTACGTTTACAAAACGAGTTATCAAACAAATAAACAGCCTACAACTTTCTATTGAAAATGATAGCACTCAAATGGTTATTCAACCCTATTCTTTTAAAAAACAGCAGCTCATAGCAATACATAGTTTTGATAACATTTCTAAAGAACTTTCTTTTCTAAAATATAAAAAACCTTCCATAAAACATTCTCTTTTTAGTTTACCACTTACTTACATGGGTTTTTCTGGTTATATCAATCCATTTACTTTAGAAACGCAAGTTAATAACCTTCATACGAAGGTTAATAAACCAACGACAATTTTACATGAAATGTCTCATCAAATAGGTTATGCTGCAGAAAATGAAGCTAATTTTATTGCTTGTATCACCGCACTAAAAAGTAAGGATGTTTATTTTAAATATGCTGGTTTATTTATGGCATTACGTCACTGTATGTATGATGTCTATCGCCTTGATAAACAGACCTACCTGCAACTCAATAAAACATTAAACAAGGGAATTATAGCTAATTTACAAGTTTTAAGAAATTTTAATAATCGGTATAAAAACCCATTAGAACCCATTTTTAAGATAAGCTATAATTTATTTTTAAAGGCAAATAACCAACACCACGGCATTCAAAGTTATAGTTATATGGTTGCATTATTAATGGCTTATGATGCACAACAAAATAATCTTTTATTAGTACCTTCGCTTAATAATTAAAAGGAAAGATGCCCAAATATATTTCTAGTTTACAAAATACAACTATTAAAGAGATTCTTGCTTTAAAAGAGAAATCGAAGGCACGAAAAAAAGCAGGTTTATTCGTTATAGAGGGTCTTAGAGAAATAGGTTTAGCAATACAAGGCAACTATGACATTCAAACCATTTTATTTTATTCTTCTATCATTTCAAAAGAAAAAATAGAAAATAATTTGTCTTTATTAAATGTTGATTTTATAGAAGTATCTAAAGAAGTCTATGAAAAGCTTGCTTATAGAAGTTCTACAGAAGGTATAATTGCACTTGCTAAAACCAAAGATTTTTCTTTAGATAACATTACTTTTAAAAGTAGTAATCCACTTATTTTAGTGGCAGAAGCTCCAGAAAAACCAGGAAACATTGGTGCTTTGCTTCGTACTGCAGATGCTGCTAACGTAGATGCTGTATTGATTGCAAATCCAAAAACCGATATGTACAACCAAAATATAATTCGATCAAGTGTCGGTTGTATTTTTACAAACACCATTGCTGTTAGTACTTCGGATAAAATTATTGCTTTTTTAAAGCAGCATGCTATACATATTTACGGTACGGCATTAAGCGCATCTGTTAATTATCACACCATAGATTATAAAAAACCTACAGCCATTGTAGTTGGAACAGAAGCCAATGGCTTAACAGCTAATTGGTTAAAAAACACAACGAATAACATCATCATACCAATGCAAGGTAAAATTGATTCTATGAATGTTTCTGTTGCTGCTGCCATTGTATTATTTGAAGCCAAACGTCAACGAAATTTCACATAAAATGTTAAAAAAAATCATCTTATTATCACTTCTCCTTTTTAGTATTGGTTGTAAATCAAAAAAACAACTTCTTATATCTAAAGACACAACATTAACAAAACTAAATGCTGCTTTTAAAAAATACGAAAACACTCCTTATAAATATGGTGGTATTTCTGAAAAAGGATTTGATTGCTCTGGATTTGTGTATACTGTTTATAAAAATACTTTCTCAATAAATTTACCAAGAACAACTTCTCAAATGAAAAATGAAGGGAAGAAAATAAAAAAATCTGCATTAAAACCTGGTGATTTAATTTTTTTTAGACCCAAAAACAGCTACAATCATGTTGGTATTTATTTAGAAAAAGGGATTATGATACATAGTTCTACTTCTAAAGGAGTCATCAAAACAAACATAAATAATGCTTATTGGAAAAAATATTATCATTCTTCTAGAAGAATCCTTCCTTAGCCTTTGCTTATTTAATTATTAATACTATTTTTATTCTATGGCTTACAAGGCAACCATAGAAGAAGAAAATAAAGAAATAGCTTCCCGCTACAAAAACCTTTTAAAAGGCACCTATCAACAACTTTCTAAAGAAGATATTGTTTTAATTAGAAATGCTTTTGAGTTAGCAGTTGAGGCTCATAGTCAACAACGTAGAAAAACAGGTGAGCCATATATATATCATCCCATTGCGGTTGCTAAAATTGTGGCAGATGAAATAGGTTTGGGTGCTGTATCTATAGCTTCTGCCCTATTACATGATGTTGTGGAAGACACGCCCACTACCATTGAAGAAATAGAAAAGCAATTTGGAAAAACAGTAGCAAAAATTGTTAACGGACTTACAAAGATTTCGCATCTAAAAAAAGAGCACAATGCTTCTATACAAGCAGAAAATTTTAGAAAAATGCTGCTTACCTTACATGATGATGTACGTGTTATTATTATAAAAATAGCAGACCGGCTACACAATATGCAAACAATGGATGCCATGCGTCCTGAAAAACAAGCAGAAAAAGCTTCAGAAACGCTTTATATTTATGCGCCGCTTGCACACAGACTTGGCTTGTACAATATTAAAACTGAATTAGAAGATCTTGGTTTAAAGTATACAGAACCAGATATTTATAATGCAATCCTTAATAAAATAACCGAAAGCAAAGAAGAACAAGAAGCTTACATTAAAGATTTTTCAAACATCATTAAAGAATCATTAGATACAGAGCCATTTGACTATGAAATTAAAGGACGCTCAAAATCCATTTATTCCATTCGCAAAAAAATGCTCAAACAAGATGTTACTTTTTATGAAGTTTACGACAAATTTGCCATTAGAATAATATATGATATAAAAGGCGATGATGAAAAAGAAGAAAAATTCAATGCATGGAAAATATACTCAATAGTAACAGATCATTTTCAGCCAAATCCTTTACGTCTTAGAGACTGGATTACAAACCCTAAATCTACAGGGTACGAAGCATTACACATTACCGTTATGGGGCCCAAAGGAAAATGGGTAGAAGTACAAATTAGAAGTACACGAATGAATGAAATTGCAGAAAAAGGCTATGCAGCTCACTATAAATACAAACATCAAAACGAAAAAGAAACAGGTTTAGATGATTGGCTCAACAAACTAAAAGAAACCCTAGAAAATCAAGAAATCAATGCCGTAGATTTTGTAGAAAATTTCAAACTAAGTCTTTATTCAAAAGAAATCTTTGTCTTTACACCCAACGGAGAGTTGAAACCGCTTCCAAAAGGTGCAACTGCATTAGATTTTGCATTCTCCATTCATACAGAAGTTGGTATGACATGCCGTGGAGCCAAAGTAAATGGAAAACTAAAACCCTTAAGTCATGTTTTAAATAGTGGTGATCAAGTAGAAATTATCACTTCAAAAAATCAAAAACCAACAATAGGCTGGTTAGATTTTGCTGTTACAGCACGTGCTAGAACAAAAATAAAAGCAGCACTTAAAGAAAATGAAAAAATAATAGCAGCAGAGGGCAAAGAATTACTTATTAGAAAACTGCGCCATTTAAAACTAACGTTAAATGAAAAAACTGTTAATGAGTTAGTAAATCATTTTCAGCTAAAAACAAGTTTTGATCTTTTTTATCGCTTTGGCACTGGCGCTATAGAGAACAATCAATTAAAAGATTTTGCAAGCACTCAAAGCAATTCCTTTTTTAATTTTTTCAAAAGCAAAGTAAAAAAAGTACCATTACCCAACATTCATAAAGAAATATTAACAGACAAATATGATTTGCTGGTCTTCGGAAAAGAAGAAGAACGTTTAGATTATACACACAGTATATGTTGTAATCCAATACCCGGAGATAAAGTCTTTGGCTTTATTACAATCAATGATGGAATTAAAATACATAAAAAAGATTGCCCGAATGCTGTAAGCTTACGTGCAAAGTTTGCCTATAGAATTATAAAAGCAAAATGGATAGATTCTAGCAAACAAGAATTTAAAGCAATCATTAGTCTTTCTGGTGTAGATCATGTTGGTATTGTAAATGAGCTTACCAAAATTATATCTGATACTTTACATGTAAACATCCATAATTTAAATATCGCAAGTAATGATGGTATTTTTCAAGGTAAGATTACAGTCAGTGTAAAAAATAAAACACAACTAAAAACCTTGACAGAAAGCCTTAAAAAAATTGAAGGAATAGAAAAAGTAACACGTTCTTATAAGAATTAAATTGACTAGTAATTTATCCACAAACAAGGTTAATAAGTTCTACAAAAGCAATACCAATTTATAAAAAATAAACCTACATTTGTTATTATTAAATGCATTATGAGTCAAACAGAAAATCAAAAAATTGTAAAAGATGTTTTTGTCAATTTTCTATCAGAAAATAAACACAGAAAAACACCCGAACGCTTTGCTATTTTACAAGAAATCTACGACTCAAATGAGCACTTTGATATCGAATCATTGTATGTAAAAATGCAAAACAAAAACTATCGTGTTAGTAGAGCTACTCTTTATAACACTATAGAGTTATTGTTAGAATGTGGGTTGGTTAGACGTCACCAATTTGGACAAAACCAAGCGCATTACGAAAAAAGCTATTTTAATAAACAACACGATCACATTATTTTAACAGATACAGATGAAGTTATAGAATTTTGTGACCCAAGAATACAAACAATTAAAGAATCTATTGAAGAAACCTTCAATATTACCATACACAAACATTCACTTTATTTCTACGGAACAAAAAAAGAAAAATAAATGGCAGTTAACTTACTACTAGGGCTTCAATGGGGAGATGAAGGAAAAGGAAAAATTGTAGATGTATTAACAAATGATTATGAAATTATAGCGCGTTTTCAAGGAGGACCAAATGCAGGACATACACTCATTTTTGATGGCAACAAACATGTACTACACACCATCCCTTCTGGAATTTTTCATAAAAATGCCATAAATATTGTTGGTAACGGTGTAGTGATTGACCCCGTAATATTTAAAAAAGAACTCGATAATTTAGCTCCTTACAATTTAGATTTAAAAAAAAGTCTTTTAATATCAAGAAAAGCACACTTAATACTACCAACCCATCGTTTGTTAGATGCAGCATCTGAGACAGCTAAAGGAAAAGCTAAGATAGGCTCAACACTAAAAGGAATTGGACCTACATACATGGACAAAACTGGCCGAAATGGTCTAAGAGTTGGTGATCTTGAAATGGATAATTGGCAAGAACGGTATAAAACGCTAACAAAAAAACACCTAAGCATGCTAGATTTTCATGGTGTACAATTAGAATACAACCTAAAAGAATTGCAAGAAGAATTTGATCAAGGTATTGAAAAATTAAAAGAATTAACATTTATTGATAGCGAAGAATATTTAAATAATGCTTTACAAAACGGAAAATCTATTTTAGCAGAAGGAGCGCAAGGCTCGTTACTTGATATAGATTTTGGTACTTACCCATTTGTAACATCATCTAACACAACAGCCGCAGGAGCATGTACCGGTTTAGGTATAGCACCAAATAAAATTAAGGATGTTTTCGGAATTTTTAAAGCCTATGTAACACGAGTTGGTTCTGGGCCATTTCCGACTGAATTATTTGATGATAACGGAGCAAGAATGGCAAAAATTGGCCATGAATTTGGCGCCACAACGGGTAGACCAAGACGATGCGGATGGTTAGACATAGTTGTTTTAAAATATGCAGTACAAGTTAATGGTGTCACACAACTCATGATGATGAAAGGCGATGTGCTTTCTGGTTTTGATACATTAAAAGTCTGTACTTCTTATAAATATCAAGGCAAAGAAATAACACATTTCCCGTTTAATATTGAACCAGAAAATGTAACACCAATTTATACAGAATTTAAAGGTTGGCAAGCAGATTTAACAAAAATGACAAGTAAAGAAGAGCTTCCTAAAGCGTTGTTAGAATATATTCATTTTATAGAAAAAGAAGTAAATGTACCTATTAAAATTGTTTCAGTTGGACCAGACAGAAAACAAACCATTTTAATGTGATTTAAGCAAATCTAGTTGTTTTAACATAAAATTACCGCTTGTGTTCGGTTTCGGAATACTATTTGTTTATTTTTGTAAAAAATAAACAAATCTTGAAGAAATTTTTATTCCTATTTTTTGCTTTACAAACCATTATTGCCTTTTCTCAAAAAAAGCAGCTTAAAATATTAAATGCAGATTATACCATCACCGATGAAGATAAATATCCCAATGCCAAAGCATTGCTTGGTAATATTTTAGTAGAAATTGATGGCGCCACCATACAATGCGATAAAGCCTTATTATTTCCTGATAAAAATTTTATAGAAGTTTTTGGAAATGTAATTCTAAAACAAGGAGATACTATAACGCAAACTAGTAAATATGGCGATTATGATGGCAATAAAAAAATAGCACGCGCTTGGGGAGACGTTGTTTTAAACAATCAAACCATGGAACTTCAAACAGAAAAACTTCATTTTGATAGAACAAAGCAAGAGCTGTATTACAATACCTTCGGAACCATAAAAGATGAAACCAATACTTTAACAAGTAACAAAGGAAGGTATTTTTTAAAAACAAGTAAATTTCAAGCCATTACAAATGTAAAAATTGTAAATCCAGACAATACATTAACTGGTAAGCATTTAGATTATTACACAAATACTGGTATTGTAAAAGTAAGTGGACCCACAATAATTAAAGGAAAAGACAATACCATCTTTACAGATAAAGGCTGGCACAACACAAAAACGAAGCTATCTAAACTAACAAAAAATTCGAAAATAATTTATAAAGATAGATGGATAGAAAGCGATACTATTTTTCAAGATGACACCAAAAAATTTGCGTATGCAAGTGGTCATGTAAAAATAACCGACACTATTAATAAAGCAGTTTCTAGATCGGGTTATGCAGAATACTTTCAAGAAAAAGATTCTATTATGCTAACGAAGAAAGCAGTAGTAGTTACCTTAGTAGACAAAGATTCTATGTATATCCATGGATCAAAATTACTTCTAACAGGAAAGGCAAAAAAAAGAATTATTAGAGCTTTTTATAAAGTACAATTTTTCAAATCAGATTTAAGAGGAAAATGTGATTCACTATTCAACAGTCAAGAAACTGGCATTACTCAAATGTTTGTTAGTCCAGTTCTTTGGACACAAGAACAACAAATTACAGGTAATTTAATAGAAATGCTTTCAAATAAAACCACAGAGAAATTAGATTCTTTAAAAGTTTTGGGCAATGCATTTATTATAAAGAAAGACAGCTCAGGTTACAATCAAACAAAAGGGAAAAATATTTACGCCCTTTTTAATGACAATAAAATTGATACCTTAAATGTCTACGGAAATAGCGAAGTAATTACCTTTAACAGAGACGAAAAAGAAAAATTAATGGGTATAACGCGTATGAAAAGTAGTACCATACAAGTTGTTTTAAAAAATCAGCAAGTACAAACCATCGATTTTAAAGGAGATCCAGATGGTAAAACCTATCCTCTTTCTAAATTTCCAGAAAACAAATATAAACTGAAAGGCTTTATATGGCGAGAAAATGAAAAACCGCAAACACCTTTAGATATTTTCATTTGGAAACCTATACCTTTAGTTACAAAGACAACTGAAAAACCACAAGAAACTAAACAACAAAATAGAAAAAGTCAAAAAGATTTAAAAGCGAATACAGCGCTTAACAAAAAAAAGAAGTCAAAAAATAAACCCGTTTTTCGCCCTTCAATTAAAAAATAAATGAAAGGTGATTTTTATACATATCAAGCCCTTACAAGTGAACATCCTTTAGCTTTAGAGATAGAATACGCAAAAGGTTCATTTATCTTTGATAAAAATAACAAACCTTATTTAGATTTTATTGCAGGTGTTTCTGCCAATACTTTGGGGCACAATCATCCAAAAATTAATGCAGCAATTATAAATCAGCTAGAAAAACATACACATGTAATGGTGTATGGTGAGTTTATTCAAAAAACGCAAGTTGGATTAGCAAAATTACTTGCACAACAATTACCTAACACATTGCAAAGTGTTTATCTTGTAAACTCTGGAACAGAAGCAACCGAAGGTGCTTTAAAATTAGCCAAACGATTTACTGGAAGAAGTGAAATCATCGCTGCAAAAAATGGCTATCACGGCAATACGCAAGGCGCCATGAGTGTTTGTGGTGCAGAAGAACAAAACAAAGCCTTTAGACCGCTGGTACCTGGTATTAAATTTTTACAATTTAATAACTTTCAAGACTTACCACTTATTACTAATAAAACAGCCGCTGTCATTTTAGAAACCATACAAGGAGGTGCTGGTTTTATTGAGCCAAAAGAAGGTTATCTCTCAAAAGTAAAAGCCAGATGCCAAGAAGTTGGTGCTTTACTTATCTTAGATGAAATTCAAACAGGTATAGGCAGAACAGGAACTTTTTTTGGGTTTGAGAATTACAATGTAACACCCGATATTTTAATCACCGGTAAAGGTCTAGGAGGCGGCATGCCAATAGGTGCATTTATTGCATCTAAAAACATAATGCAAACATTACAAAAAAATCCAAAGCTAGGGCATATTACCACTTTTGGAGGACATCCTGTAATCGCTGCTGCTGCAATGGCAACCATAGAAGAAGTTTTAAAAAATAATGTAATTGCAAAGACCCTTGCAAAAGAAAAACTTTTCAGAAAAAAATTACAGCACCCATTTATAAAAGAAATAAGAGGCAAAGGCTTAATGCTTGCCTTAATTTTAGAAACACCAGAAATGGCAAGTGAATTGATTCTTAAATGTTTAGAAAATGGTTTGCTTTTATTTTGGTTACTTTTTGAAGGGAAAGCGGTACGTATTACACCTCCTTTAAATATTTCTGATAAAGAAATAGACCAAGGCTGTACAATTATTTTAGACGTTTTAGATACGCTTTAAAATTACTCTTGTAATAATTTATCTAATAAAGCTCTAGATTTTGAGCTATTCCAATTAGAAGCTCCTGTTTCTCGTAAAACAATTTTACCATTCTTATCTAAGATAAAAGTTGTGGGCAAACTTCTTGTAGAAATTTCTGAAGGAGGATTACTTCCTAATTGATAAGTAGGTAATTGATAGTTATTTTCTGAATAAAATTTTGAAACTTTGGCTTCGGAATCTGAAGTTATAAAAACAAAAGCTATTTTGTCTTTATAATCATTATACAATGATTGAATAGAAGGCATTTCTGCTCTACAGGGCGGGCACCAAGTTGCCCAATAATTCAAAAAAATTACGTTTCCTTTTAAATCTCTTAAATTGATAGACTTTGCATCTTTTATAGCATTTAATTGTACATTAAATGTATTTACTGGCTTTCTTTCATCTACAGCTGCTGAAGAAGGTGCAAATAAAAGAGATTTAACATAACTAACACCTTGTATTAATTTTACTTTGGTATTTGCACCATAAGGTGTAAATAAAAAAATAATAAATCCATAGAAAATTATATTTTTGATAGTCTTAGCATTTAATTTCATAACCTATTTGACGTTTAAACAATTTTAGCTTACAAAAATACGATAAAAAAAAGTGTGGCATTGCCACACTTTTAAAAATTATTATTAATTATTTTAACGTGTTACAGATCCTGTTGGTAAACTTGCAAGATTTCTATTCATAGAATAAATTGTATGATCTATTGCTGTTGCTGGTATATTACCAACTAAAGGTTTTAACGTAAATGGCATAGGACTATTGTCTGGAACTGGTTCTATAGAAATAACTGCTGTTCCTCCTGCTAAATCTAGAGGAAAAGTAACTCCACTTGGTGGCATCATTAAAAAATCTTCGCCAGGAAAGAAACCATCTGCGCCATTCACTGCTGGCAGAGCCATTGGTCCACTAAATCCATTAAAGTCATCTGTTGCTGTAACATTTGTAAATGTACCTGTAGTTAGTGGCATACCATTAACAACTACCCAACCTTCATAAGCCCAACCTTGCGGTAAAGTAGGCAGCATTAATCCTGCAGTTGGTGGTGTTGGTAATTTTAAAAACCAAATACCACTATTTTCATCTGTCATAGACCCATTGGTTGGTGTCGCTAAAATATAATCTCCTGTAACAGCAGAAAAATCGCCAACTACTGCCGTTGAAACACTTGCAGTGTTACCAAAAAAATCTCCTACTAAAATCTTTGTGTTTGAAGGAGCAGGGTCTGAATCTACTGCTGGCTCTATTGATAAAACAAATTTTGTTGCTGTGTTAACTGCATTAATATCTACAGAAAAGGATTGTGGAAAAGTGACACTAGAAAAAGTACCTGTACTAACTGGTGTACCATTTACTATAAGCCATCCTTCATATACAAAATCACTTCCTAATTCATCTAGACCAGAAATATTTAATGTTAAATTTTTTGTTGTTGGCTCATCATCATTATTACACGAAATAAATAATGTTAATACCAATACTAAAGTTGAAAATTTAAATAGTTTTCTCATAATTAATTTGCTTTAAGGTTTATATTTAAAGCAAAACTATGAGTTTAATAGCGTGTAAAATGTTAGCTAGCTAACACTTTTGCTCTTTTTAGAGTAATTTCTTTACCAATAAAATTGAGGTAACCTTCTTCTTGAAGCGTATTCATTACAATATTTAAACTTGGCCTTGAGGAACCAATTAAGCAAGCAATTTCTTTTTGAGTATAAGGGTGTTTGATGAGTGTATCTCCATTTAAAAGTGTAGCACCATATTCTTCTTTTAACTCTAAAATAAATTCGATGGTTCTTTTTCTAACATCTTTAAAAAGTAATATTTCTAAGCGCCGTTCTAATTTTTTGATTCTAAAACTAATAAGTTTATAAAAACTCAATGTAAAAGATGTATTATTTTTCATCATATCTTGCAAAGTGTCAACATGAATAGGACAAATAATTGTTTCAGAATCAATAGATTGAGCAAATTCATTCCGTTTTTCTTCTCCTAAAATAGCTTTTTCTCCAAATACTTCTCCTTTGCCTAAAATGGCTTTAACAACTTCTTCACCTTCTTGGTTATAATAACCCAACTTTACTTTACCAGAGTTAATTAAATAAACGGATTTTGATGCATCTTGATTAAAATAGATGTAATCTTTCTTTTTGTAATTGGCAAGTGTATGACAATCCTTATACGCTTTGTATTGGTGCGGACAAATAATCTTAAATAGATTAACACATTCTAAGTACCAAACTTCTTTCATACTATAATAAAAAACAAAGTTAAAAAAAATACAGCCCTAAGGCTGCATTTTATATAATATTTAGTTAAATTTTAACTAGCATTTTCTTTTTTAATCAAATTTAATGCAGATCCTTCTCGATACCAATCTATTTGAGATTGATTATAGGTGTGATTTGCGGTGATAGTATCTTTACTGCCATCTGCATGAACAACTTCAATTAGTAAGGGTTTACCTGGTGCAAAATCATGAATATCAATAAAGTTAAAAGTATCATCTTCTTGAATGCTATCATAATCGGCTTCATTTGCAAAGGTAAGGCCTAACATTCCTTGCTTTTTTAGATTTGTTTCATGTATTCTAGCAAACGACTTTACTAAAACAGCCGCAACACCCAAGTGTCTAGGTTCCATAGCGGCATGTTCTCTAGAAGAACCTTCACCATAATTATGATCTCCTACAACAATTGTTTTTACACCTGCTGCTTTATAAGCTCTTGCTGTTTTTGGCACTGCATCATACTCGCCCGTTAATTGGTTCTTTACCAAATTGGTTAATTTATTATAGGCATTTACTGCACCTATGAGCATATTGTTAGAAATATTATCTAAATGACCTCGGTAACGTAACCATGGACCTGCCATAGAAATATGATCTGTTGTACATTTTCCGAAGGCTTTTATTAATAATTTAACGCCTTGCAATTCACTATCTTTTATTGGGATAAAAGGTGTTAGTAATTGTAGTCTTTCTGAAGTAGGGCTTACTTTAATTTCTATACCACTGCCGTCTTTCATGGGTTGTACATAACCATTATCTACAACATCAAATCCTAAAGGAGGTAATTCAGATCCTTTTGGTTCGTCTAGCATTACTTTTTCTCCGTTTTCATTGATTAAAGAATCTGTTAGTGGGTTAAAATCTAAACGCCCAGATATAGCAATTGCTGCAACCATTTCTGGTGAAGCAACAAAGGCATGTGTATTTGGATTTCCATCTGCTCTTTTGGCAAAATTTCTATTAAATGAATGAATAATACTGTTTTTTGGTGCGTTTTTCGGGTCTCCGTATCTAGCCCATTGTCCAATACATGGTCCACATGCATTTGTAAATATTTTTGCATCTAAATTTTCGAACACTTCTAAAATACCATCGCGTTCTGCGGTATAACGCACTTGTTCTGAACCTGGATTTATTCCGAAGGAAGCCTTTGTTTTTAGACCTTTATCTATGGCTTGTTGTGCAATAGATGCTGCTCTTGATAAGTCTTCGTAAGATGAATTGGTACAAGAGCCTATTAAACCCCATTCTACTTGTAGTGGCCAACCATTTTTAGTTGCTTTTTCTGTCATTGACCCAACTTGTGTTGCTACATCTGGAGAAAATGGTCCATTTAAATGTGGCATTAATTCTGATAAATTAATTTCGATTACTTGATCAAAATATTTTTCTGGATTTTCGTATACTTCTGCATCGCCTGTTAAATATTCCTTAATCTTGTTAGCTTCGTCTGCAATATCATTTCTATCGGTTGCGCGTAAATAGCGTTCCATAGATGCATCATAACCGAATGTTGATGTGGTAGCACCAATTTCTGCGCCCATGTTACAAATGGTTCCTTTACCTGTACATGACATGGCTGTAGCGCCAGGTCCAAAATATTCTACAATGGCTCCTGTACCTCCTTTTGCGGTTACGATTCCTGCTACTTTTAAGATAACATCTTTTGGTGCTGTCCATCCTGATAATGAACCTGTAAGTTTTACACCAATTAGTTTCGGAAATTTTAATTCCCAAGGCATACCTGCCATTACATCAACAGCATCTGCACCTCCTACTCCAATTGCAATCATACCTAAACCACCTGCATTTACGGTATGAGAATCTGTGCCAATCATCATTCCGCCAGGAAAGGCATAATTTTCTAATACTACTTGGTGTATGATTCCTGCTCCTGGTTTCCAAAAACCAATGCCGTATTTATTTGAGACTGATCCTAAAAAATCAAACACTTCACTACTTACGTCATTAGCGCGTTTTAAATCTTTATTGGCGCCTTGTTTTGCTTGTATAAGATGGTCACAATGAACTGTTGTTGGTACAGCAACTTGAGATTTACCTGCATGCATAAATTGCAATAATGCCATTTGTGCTGTAGCATCTTGACAGGCAATTCTATCGGGTGCAAAATCTACATAATCTTTACCACGTTGTAGTGGTTTTCTTGGTGCTCCTTCCCAAAGGTGAGCGTATAATATTTTTTCTGATAATGTTAAAGGGTGCCCTACAATTGCACGTGCTTTGTCAACACGTTTAGGAAGTGTAGCATACACTTTTTTGATCATATCAATGTCGAATGCCATATTGTAATTTGTTTAAAATGTTAGTATTGCGAAGTTACAATTTTATTAGAAAAAATTAGAGATTTCTTAGTGGTTTCTCATTATTGTTATCAAAAATTCTCTTTTGAGTAAATTTAAATTCATTTTATTAAATAATTCTTTAAAATGAATCGATATTTTTATAAAGTATTAAAAAAGCAGGCCTATAAGCCGGATTCTGTAACCAAAATGGTTTCTTATCATTTATCTAGGTTATTTATTACTAAATAACTCTATCTGTTTACCCCTTGAAATCGAGCGAGAAGCTCTCAAACTCCAATATACGTAACATTGCACCGCATAGAGTTTACCTGGTTTCACTACAGCCTAACTGTACTTGCTTTCTGTTGCACTTGTCCTAATCGTTTAAAACGATCGACGGATGTTATCCGCTATGCCTCTCTATGGTGTCCGGACTTTCCTATTTGTTTGCACAAATCGATAAGACAGCCTGCTTGTGCAAAAATACATGTTATTAATGAAATGGAATAAAAAAACCCACTCAAAAATAAATCTGAGTGGGAAAATTGCTATGAAAAAGAAAAAGTGTTATTAAATAGTATATAACTTAATAACATTTCAAATATACAATAAAATTTTAAATTAAAAAGTTAAAATTTTATGAAAACATGTCTTTTACTTTTTCAAAAAAAGATTTGTCTGATTTTGAAGGACTTGGAATAAAATTTTCTTCATCAATCATTTTTTCAAAAAATAACCTTTGTTCTTTTGATAAATTTTGAGGTGTCCAAACATTAATATGTACTAATAAATCTCCATCTCCATAACGCTCTATGCTTGGCAATCCTTTTCCGCGTAAGCGTAAAATTTTACCAGATTGTGTACCGTGATCTATCTTGATTTTTACTTTACCGGTAACGGTGTCTATCTCTTTATTGCACCCTAAAACAGCTTCAGAAAAATTAATGTACAAATCATAATGCAAGTTTGTACCTTCTCTTTTTAATTTATCGTGTTTTACTTCTTTTATTACAACTAACAAATCTCCTGATATAGAGTTGCTTCCTGGTGCTTCATTACCTTTGCCTCCTACTTTTAACTGTACGCCTTCTGTAACACCTGCTGGTATATTGATTGATACGATTTCTTCTTCTAAAATTAAACCATTACTATCTGATCCTTTTGGTCGTTTATCAATCATTTGTCCGGCTCCATGACAAGTTGGACAGGCAGCACTTGATTGCATTCTACCAAGAATGGTATTTGTAATTCTGGTTACTTGCCCTTGACCGTTACAGGTTGTACATGTTTTGTAGGTAACTCCTTTTGCCTTTTTTTTACGCTTTACTTTTACTTTTTTCTCTACTCCTTTTGCAATGTCTTCTAAAGTGAGTTTTACGCGTATTCTTAAATTACTACCTTTAACACGAGCTGTTCGAGATTGTCCTGAAAAACCAGAAAACCCACCTCCAAAGGCTCCCCCAAAAATATCACCAAATTGGCTAAATATGTCATCCATATTCATGCCTCCAAATCCACCGCCATGACTGCCAGCACCTCCTTCAAAAGCTGCATGACCAAATTGATCGTAACGTGCCTTTTTGTTATCGTCACTTAAAACCTCATAAGCTTCTGCAGCTTTCTTGAAATTTTCTTCGGCTGTTTTATCTCCTGGATTTTTATCTGGATGGTATTTAATGGCTTTTTTACGGTATGCCTTTTTAATTTCTGTAGCGGTAGCAGATTTACTAACGCCTAATATTTCGTAATAATCTTTTTTCATGTACTTACTTAAAATTTAAAAGGATTTATTGACCTATTACTACTTTAGGAAAACGTATTATTTTATCACCTAATTTATATCCTTTTTCTACGGTATCTATAATTTTTCCTTTCATATCTTCTGTAGGTGCTGGAATTTGCGTTATGGCTTCATGAATTTCTGAATCAAACACTTCTCCTGACTTTGTTTCTATCGTTGTAAGCCCTTTTTGTTCTAAGGTTTTTATTAATTTTTGATAAATTAACAATACTCCTTTACGTAATTCTTCTGCTTCTTTGTCATCTTCTATATGTGTCAAAGCGCGTTCAAAATCGTCTAAAACTGGCAATAAGACTGTCATTAATTCTTGATTGGCAGTTTTAAATAATTCTATGCGTTCTTTTGAGGTTCTTTTTTTGTAATTTTCAAACTCTGCAAATAACCGTAAAAACTTGTCTTTTTCTTGTGCTATTAATTCTTCTGAAGTTTGTTCTACTACTTCTTCTACTGTTTCTTTACTTGTTTGGGTTGTTTCTTCTACAACTTCTTCTTTTATTTTATCTTTCTTTTTACTCATGAGTCTATGCAATAAATTAATCGTTGTTTTTCTGTGTGCAAAAGTATTGCCATTTTTTTAATTCAGCCAATTTGTCAGCAGTTCTTTTTTATAAAAAAAACCTACCATTGGTAGGATTTTGGATGAAACTGTTTTTTAAGGGTTTCGGTTTCATCTTGGTTAAAAAGAAAAAACATTCACTTTTATTTATTGTTGTCCAATTAAAATTAATAAAAACGCTAAAAAGTTATGTTTAATAGAGGTATTTAAATAGACACCTTGCTTTTTCTGTTTTTTTAATTTTATATTATCTATCAATAACAATAATTTTCAAATAACTGTTTACCGTATAGTTACAATCAAGTCTTTTATCTTTCTTCTAATAGTGAAAAGGTCTTACGTCTTTAGACGGACACTACTAACTTTATTTTATGAAATACGTTCAATTTTAGCGCCGATAGCTCTTAATCGTTCATCAATGTTTTCATAACCTCTATCTATTTGTTCTATATTATGAATGGTGCTAGTCCCTTTTGCAGATAAAGCGGCTATTAAAAGTGAAATTCCTGCTCTAATATCTGGCGATGTCATGGTGGTTGCTTTTAGGCTAGATTCATGATTCATCCCAATGATGGTGGCTCTATGCGGATCACAAAGAATTACTTGTGCACCCATATCTATGAGTTTATCTACAAAAAACAAGCGACTTTCAAACATTTTTTGATGGATCAATACACTTCCTTTTGCTTGTGTTGCTACAACCAAAACAATGCTTAACAAATCTGGGGTAAAACCTGGCCAAGGAGCATCTGCAATGGTTAAAATAGATCCGTCAATATAATTCTGAATTTCATAATGTTCTTGTGCAGGAATGTATATATCATCATTTCGTTTTTCTAAGGTGATTCCTAATTTACGAAATACGCTAGGTATTTGACCTAAATCTTTCCAACTTACGTCTTTAATTGTCAATGCTGATTTTGTCATGGCTGCCATACCAATCCAGCTACCAATTTCTATCATATCTGGTAATATACGGTGGCTGCATCCTTTTAATTCTGAAACACCTTCAATAGTTAAAAGGTTAGAACCTACTCCTTTTATATTGGCGCCCATTGTATTGAGCATTTTACAGAGTTGTTGTAAGTATGGTTCACAAGCGGCGTTATATATGGTTGTGGTTCCTTTTGCTAAAACAGCTGCCATTACAATATTTGCGGTTCCTGTTACAGAGGCTTGATCTAACAACATATCTGTACCATGCAATTGTGTTGCTTCTACTCCGTAAAAATATTCTTCTTTATTATATCTAAATTTTGCGCCTAGTTTTATAAAACCTTCAAAATGGGTGTCTAATCTTCGTCTTCCTATCTTATCGCCTCCTGGTCTAGGAATATATCCTTTTCCGAAGCGGGCTAACAAAGGTCCAACGAGCATGATTGATCCTCTTAATGAGCTGCCATCACGTTTAAAATCATAGGATTCTAGATACTCTAAATTTACTTTATCTGCTTGAAAACTGTAGCTATTTGGAGCAACTTTTTTGGTTATTACACCAAGTTCTCCTAAAATAAAAATAAGCTTGTTGACATCTATAATATTAGGGATGTTTTCAATAACAACTTTTTCTTTTGTCAATAACACAGCGCAAATCACTTGTAAAGCTTCATTTTTTGCGCCTTGTGGCGTGATGCTTCCTTTTAACTGATGTCCACCTTCTATTTTAAAAGTTCCCATATGTTATTTTTTGTAATTTTTGCTTTTGTAATTTTTTTTATGGTTGCTCTTATAGTTTTGATTTTTACCGTTGCGGTTATTGTTATTATTCGGTTTCTTTTTCTTTAATAAATTTTTAATTTCTGAAAGCACCTCGTCACTATTGGTAAGGTCTAGTTTTCCGTCAGAAAGATCTAAAAGGTGTTTAAAAATAACGGCATCATCTACGGTATCTTTATTCCAATTTAGGTAGCATTTTTTCATGTGGTTGGCTATGGTAAAAACCAGCATGTCTTTTTCTTCTCCAGCTTCCCATGTATTTGCTACATCAATCATGGTTTGAATATTGTTTCCGTAAAAACGGTATTTTGACGCTGATTTTGGGTATGGTAATGGTTCTGGCTTTGCTTGTAGTTCTTCTTTTGAAGGTTTTCCGTAAGGTGAATCTGCATCTAATTCAAAGTTTGAGATGATGTATAATTGATCCCAAAGTTTGTGTTTAAAATCTGGCACATCACGCAAATGAGGTTGTAAATTACCCATAACATCAATAATGGCTTTTGCCATTTTGTTACGCTCTTCTTTATCTTCTATTGCAATGCAATGATTTACTAATTTTTGAATATGTCTGCCATATTCTGGGATTATTAAATGCTCTCTTCCAGAATTATATTCTAAATCAAATTCCATATGTTTTTTCTTGTTTTAATCTTAATTAAGTGGTTTTCTTAAATAGTTTGGTAAGTTACATTTACTATCTATAAGAAGGTTTGCAAATTACAATAATTATTGGTTTTTGCAATGGGTTTTAGCCAACGATTTTAAGCTTGGCAAATTGCAGCAATAATTTTTTAATTCCTGCGGAAGCAAATTTAATTTCTGCTTTTTTATTTGCTCCTACTCCTTCTAAATTTAAAACTTCTCCTTTACCAAAACGTGCGTGTTCTACAATATTACCAACAGTTATGGTGCTGTCAAACAAATTGGCATTCGTATTTGTTTTAGCAACTCTTTTTAAATTTTTGGGTGCTACAAATTTTGGTTGAATGGTTTTTTGCTTCTTTGTTGGGCGTTGCACTGGTTTTTTAAATCGTATTTTATTTTGCGGAACGCTTCCGAAGATATCTTGATCAATAAAATTTTGTTGCTTACGCGGTGCCACTTTTTCTGTTAAATATTCTAAAAATTTATCGTCTATTTCTTCTAGAAACCTACTTGGCTCACAATCTATTAATTTTCCCCAACGGTAACGTGATTGCGCATAACTTAAATACACTTGCTTTTCTGCACGTGTTAATGCAACATAGAACAAACGTCTTTCTTCTTCTAATTCTGTACGTGTATTCATGCTCATGGCAGAAGGAAAAAGGGTTTCTTCTAAACCAACTATATAGACGTACGAAAACTCTAAGCCTTTTGCCAAATGAATGGTCATTAATGATACTCTTGGCTTGTCATCTTTTTTATCAGCATCAAAATCGGTGGCTAAGGCTACATCTTCTAAAAAATAGGCTAATGAAGTGTTGCCATTGGCTTGCTCTTTTTGTTCTTCTATAAAATCTTTAAGACCGTTTAATAATTCTTGTACGTTTTCTACTCTGCTAACAGCTTCTGGTGTAGCATCTTTTTCCAACTCAGGAATTAATCGTGTTTGTTTGATTACTAAATTTGCTATTTCAAATGCATTGATTTTAGTACTTTCAATTTGAAAGTGTTGAATCATATTGGCAAAGTTTTGTAACTTTATTTTGGTAGGATTGTTTAACTTTATCTCGTAACTTGATAATTTTTGAATAATTTCGAAGATTGTTTTTTTATAATGATTTGCTGCTACAGATAGCTTGTCTAATGTTGTTTGCCCAATGCCTCTTGCTGGATAATTAATGATTCTTTTTAATGCTTCTTCATCATTTGGATTAACAAGCAATCGTAAATAAGACAATACATCTTTAATTTCTTTACGTTGGTAAAATGAAAGTCCGCCGTAAATCCTATACGCAATATCTTTTTTACGCAAAGCATCTTCCATGGCTATTGACTGTGCATTGGTACGATATAGAATTGCAAAAGCAGTGTTTTGTA
>CAMZLD010000127.1 GCA_947311635.1 uncultured Flavobacteriaceae bacterium
CCTATCCCCCATCCCCTACCCCCCCTTCTTTTTTTTTTATATTTTATTTACTATTCATTATTGACTATTCACTATTCACTATTCACTACTCACTATTCACTACTCACTACTCACACCGTATCAATAAAACTCTTTTCGGTACTGTTAAAAATAATAACTCCTACAATAAAAGTTAATGTGCAAACTACTGCTGTATAAATGATTCCGAATTTAGAAATAGATCCTGTATCTAAAAACATATACCGCACCGTTTCTATAATATGTGCCATAGGGTTGTACAAGACAATCCAAGCGTAATCTGCTAACTTTTCGTTAACCAATGCCATTGGATAAAACACCGCAGACATATACATTAAAAGTGAAATACCAAAGGTAACTAAAAACGTTAAATCTCTATATTTGGTGACCATAGATGAGATGATCATCCCCAAGCCCAGTCCAAACATAGCCATAAATACAATGACAAAGGGAAAAAAAACAATGCTCTTATTTGGCGTAATAACATCGCCTTTAATGAATACAAAAAACAGATAAAAACCTATAAAAATAAGTAACTGAATGCCGTATTTTAATAAATTAGATACCACAATAGAAAGTGGCATGATTATTCTAGGAAAATAAACCTTTCCGAAAATATTTTCATTCTTTTTAAAGGTGTCTGAGGTTGCCATAAGCGTGTCTCTAAAATAATTCCAAGTTACAATGCCTGCCAAGTTAAAAAGATACGTTGGTATGGTACCAGTAGAAATTTCTGCAACTTTATTAAAAATTATTGTAAAAATAACCATGGTAAATAAAGGCTGTATTAAATACCAAATCGGACCTAAAATGGTTTGCTTGTACAAAGTAATTACATCTCGCTTTACAAATAGCATTAACAAATCTCTGTACTGCCAAACTTCTTTTAGATTTAAATCTAAAAGACTTTTTTTTGGTGTTATTTCAAACAGCCAATCTTCTTTATGTAACGGCTGTTCTTTAGACATCTTTTATTTTATGAAATTCTAAATAACTATCAATAAATTTTTTAACACCTTCTTTTATGGGTGTTGCTGGTGTAAAATTAACGTAATCAAATAGATTTGAAACATTGGCATAGGTAGATTCTACATCGCCTGGTTGAATAGGTTTTAATATTCTTTTTCCTTTTTTACCCAACGCTTCTTCTATGGCATCAATAAAATCTAGCAAAGCCACTGGATTGTTATTTCCAATATTAAAAATTTGATAGGGAGCGGTACTTAAATTTGGTGTTGGATGGTGCACATCAAAACTTGGATTGTCTTTTTTAGGCGCCAATGGCAACAAACGTTTTATACTTTCTACAATATCTAAAACGTAAGTGAAATCGCGACTCATTTTTCCGAAGTTAAACACTTCAAATTCTTTGTCTTCTATAATGGCTTTTGTAAACAGGTAAAGTGCCATATCTGGTCTTCCTAATGGTCCATAAACCGTAAAAAATCGCAATCCTGTTGCTGGCACACCAAATAAATGTGCATACGTATGTGCCATCATCTCATTTGATTTTTTGGTTGCCGCATAGATAGACATTGGATGATCTGTTGGATTGGCTTCTGAAAAAGGAATCTGCTTACTCAATCCATAAACAGAACTTGATGATGCAAATAATAAATGCTTAACAGGATAGGCTCTACAACATTCTAAAATGTTTAAAAAACCTGTAACATTAGCATCTATATACGATTGTGGATTTACTAAAGAGTAACGAACACCAGCTTGCGCAGCTAAATTCATAACAAAATCAAACCGTTGCTCTTTAAACAAAGCTTTTAAATTTTCTGAATCTGTTAAATCTAATTTTATAAAAGAAATTGTGTTTGCAGTAATAAGCTTGTTGTATGCTATTTCTTCGGAAGGGATTCCAAGTTTTTGCAATCGAAATAACTTTAAATCAACATCATAATAATCATTTAAAATATCAAGACCAACAACGGTATATCCTTCTTTAGATAACAAATTGGCTAAATGATAGCCAATAAAACCTGCCATTCCGGTTATCAATATTTTTTTCATTCTGTGTATCTTCATTTTGAGGGTCAAACAAAAATAACTTTTTTGTTTAAATTTTTACAAGATTTTCGATTTATTTATTCAACAATTATAAATAAAAAATAATAGCTTTGTATTACTAAAACCAATTAATGAAAAAACAACTTATAGAATGTGTTCCGAACATTAGTGAAGGTCGCGATACTTCAAAAATAGCTGCTATTACCAACATTATTAAGCAAGCAGAAGGTGTACAACTGCTAGATGTAGATCCCGGAAAAGCAACCAACCGTACCGTAATTACGTTTGTTGGCGATCCAAAAGCAGTTATCAATGCTGCTTTTTTGTTAATAAAAAAGGCTTCGGAAGTGATTGATATGTGTAAACACAGTGGCGAACATCCTCGTTTTGGTGCCACCGATGTTTGTCCGCTTATTCCTATAGCCAATATTTCTATGGAAGAAACTGCCAAATACGCACATGCATTAGGAGAAAGGGTTGGAAAAGAATTGGAGATTCCTGGTTATTTTTATGAAAACGCTGCCACTTCAGAAAATAGAAAAAACCTTGCCAACTGTAGATCTGGAGAATATGAAGGTTTACAGCAAAAACTAAGTGACAATGATTGGAAACCTGATTTTGGACCTGCAGCATTTAACGATTCAGTTGCCAAAACAGGTGCTATTGCTATTTCTGCACGTGATTTTTTAATTGCGTATAACATAAATTTAAATACCACATCTACACGTAGAGCAAATGCTATTGCTTTTGATATTCGAGAAAACGGACGTGCTAAAATTGTCAACGGAAAAAAAGTGTTGGATGCACAAGGTAATCCAGCACGTATTCCAGGAAAATTAAAAGCCGTAAAAGGCATTGGTTGGTTTATTGAAGAATACGGTATTGCTCAAATTTCATACAACTTAACCAACATTAGCATTACTTCTATGCATATTGCTTTTGATGAAACCGTAAAAGCGGCTACTAAAAGAGGATTGCGTGTAACTGGATCAGAATTGATTGGATTAATTCCTCTACAAGCCATGTTAGATGCCGGAGATTATTTTTTAACCAAACAACAACGTTCTTTGGGTATTGATGATGCTGAGAAAATAAAAATTGCCGTTAAATCACTCGGTTTAGACGATTTAAAACCTTTTCATCCAAAAGAACGTATTATAGAATATTTACTTGAAGATAAAAGCACTAAAAAATTGGTAGATTTAACAGCTACCCAACTTGCTAATGAAACTGCTAGTGAATCTATGGCGCCGGGCGGCGGTTCTATTGCGGCGTACGTGGGTGTTTTAGGTGTTTCTTTAGGCACCATGGTAGCCAATTTATCTGCACATAAAAGAGGTTGGGATGCACGTTGGAAAACTTTTTCTGATTGGGCAGAAAAAGGACAAGCCTACAAGGAAAGATTATTATTTTTGGTAGATGAAGACACCAATGCTTTTAATAAAATAATGGATGCTTTTAGAATGCCCAAAAATACTTCGGAAGAAAAAGAAAAACGTGCAGCAGCCATAGAAAATGCGACGAAATATGCTACAGAAATTCCGTTTCAAGTCATGGAAACTGCCTTTGCTTCTATGGAAGTTATGCAAGCCATGTTAAAAGATGGTATCAAAAATTCTTTATCTGACAGTGCTGTGGGTATTTTATGCGCTAAAACTGCCGTAACTGGCGCTTATTTTAATGTGCGTATCAATGCAAAAGATATTAAAGACAAACCGTTTTCAGAAAAAATAATCACAAAAGCAGCGAAAATTTACCAAGCAACTCTAAAAATTGAAAATGAAATGCTATCTTTAATCGATAAAAATATGTAATTATGAGTATTGTTCCTTTTTCAGCTAAATTAGCAAAACATTTTAAAAGTCTAAACATAGAATGGTTAGCAAAAAACTTTAAAGTAGAGCCGCATGATGCCGAGTATTTAGATCAACCTCAAAAAAATATTATTGATAAAGGTGGTTATGTGTTTTTTTACAAATTAGAAAATGAAATTGTAGGCACACTTGCTTTTATTAAACAAGGTGATAAGCAATTTGAGCTCAATAAAATGGCGGTTACCAAAGCAGTACAAAACAAAGGCATTGCTAATAAATTATTAGAATTTTCTTTAGAATACGGAAAAGCCAAGCATTGGAAAACGTTGATTATTTATTCGAATACGCAATTAGAAGCCGCTATTCATCTGTATAAAAAATATGGTTTTCAAGAAATTGAGCTAGAAGAAAACTGCCCTTATGAACGTGCAAACATCAAGTTAAAGTTAGATCTTTAAATAAAACGTATCCATATAGTATCCAGCTTCTATTTTTTTTCTAGTAATGTCCGTCTAAAGACGTAAGACCGTTTCACTAGTAGTGTCCGTCTAAAGACGTAAGACCGTTTCACTATTAGACAAAAGATAAAAGACTTGATTGTAACTATACAATAAACAGTTATTTGA
>CAMZLD010000128.1 GCA_947311635.1 uncultured Flavobacteriaceae bacterium
AATGACGGTATAGCAGATACAGACGAAGATACTAACAATGATGGTGATGAAACCAATGATGATACAGACGGTGACGGAACACCAGACGCACAAGACAGTGATGATGACAATGACGGTGTAGCAACAGCAGATGAAGATATTAATAATGACGGAGATTCTACCAATGACGATACAGACGGTGACGGAATACCAAATTACCAAGATACCGATGATGATGGTGACGGTGTAGCAACAGCAGACGAAGACACAAACAATGACGGAAACACAACAAATGATGATTCTGACAATGATGGTACTCCAGATTATTTAGATACAGACTCTGATAATGATGGTATTGACGATGGTGATGATCCAGATGCAGACGGAAATGGAGTAGATGACGCTGATGAAAATGGTGATGATTAATAATGAATAACTACTACTTATTTTGGTAGAAATCTCTGAGCTGTATTTATATAGTTCAGAGATTTTATTTTTCGTCAAATACTATCTTTTTGTACTTCCTTTTTTTAATGCTTTATGATTTTCATAGCAATCTAATACAGCATCAATCATTTGTAAATCACTTGCATTTTTAATGTAGTACTCAGAATAATTACAATTGTCTAATAACTTTTTTAATGCTACCATGTCCATATCTAGATATTCCATTAATACTTCTCTATTGTTAGATGTTAGCATGGCACGTAATTGATCTTCTCTTTGTAATTTTTTCAATTTTCGAAGTACTTTTGGTTTTTTTCCGAACCTATTATATAAAAAATCTAAAGGTTGAAAGATGGCATCTACGGGAGAGTTATATGTTCTAGATGTATACCTACCAGTTTCATAAGTTTGTGGCAGACCATCAATATGAATTCTATTTAATTTATCTTTTAAAACATTTTTTGCATCAATCTCTAAAACACCAATTAAATGATGCGATTTTACAACAACATCTGTTATCGCATTCACTTTTTGGTGCAAAGAAATAACCAAATCATTTCCTTTTAATAAATCATTTGTCACTTTTAATTTTAAAGAAGAAAAACCAATATAAGAAAGATATAAAGTATCATTAACCTTTGCAGGTATTGAAAAATAACCTTCTGAATTTGATACAGAAACTTGTACGCTGTTTAAGTTTAGTACATGCGCTCTAGGTAAAGCTTTCTTTGAAGAAAAATCAATAATTTGTCCTTTTATAGCAATTTCTTGACTAATAACAATGATTGTAGTAAAAATAAAAAGGAAAGTAAAAAAAATGTTTTTTTTATTCATAAGTGCAAAAGTAAACATTTAGTAAATGAATTTTGTTAATTAAAACAAAAAATCTGCCTTAAAAAGACAGATTTTGTGCGCGTAACTGGAGTCGAACCAGCACGTCCAAAATAGGACACAAGGCCCTCAACCTTGCGCGTCTACCAATTCCGCCATACGCGCGCAAACAAAAAAAGTCAAGCAAAAGCTTAACTTTTTTGTGACTTGGCTGGGGCTCGAACCCAGGACCACCTCCTTAAAAGGGAGGTGCTCTACCAACTGAGCTACCAAGTCATTATCAACTTTTCAAATTGAGATTGCAAATATACTACCTAAAGTTTATTTAACAAGTTTTTTATTTAGTTTTTTGCACGATATTTGCCTTAAGAATAATTAAATATTTTAAATGAAAATAGTTTTAGTGGGTTATATGGGTTCTGGAAAGTCTAGCATTGGTAAATTATTAGCGCAATCGTTAGATTATACGTTTATTGACTTAGATGAGGAAATAGAAAAATCTGAAGGAAGTAGCGTAACAGAAATTTTTAAAACCAGAGGTGAACTTTATTTTAGAAAAGTAGAGCATCAAATTTTAAAAAAAATCCTTGCTTCAAGCAGTAATTATATATTGGCACTTGGTGGAGGAACACCTTGCTATTTTGAAAACATTAATCTATGTAATAAGTATGCTACAACATTTTATTTACAGGTTTCTGTTAAAACACTTTATGAAAGGTTGGTTGCTAAGAAAAACAAACGCCCTTTAATTGCACATTTAAAAGACACATCACTTAAAGAGTTTATTGCTAAGCATTTGTTTGAACGCAGCCACTTTTATTTAAAAGCGTTGCATAAAATTATAACGGATGATAAGACTACAACAGCTATTGTATTAGAAATTAAAAAAAATCACTTCAAATAAGCAACACTATTGTTTTTATGAAACTCAACCACAATATGCTCTTGTAATGATGTCGACAAAGAAATTCCTTTAAAATCTGCTTTTATTGGATACTTTTTATGATTTCTATTAACTAAAACAGCTGTTTTAAATTGCTTTAAGGGCACATTTAAAAAATGCTTTACAGCAAACATAAGTGTAGTGCCAGAATTTAGTACATCATCTACCAATACAATCGATTTGTTTTGATACTCTTTTTCTTCTAGAGAAGTTTTTACTTGGCTTAAAGGATTTTTTTTATCAATATTAACTTTACAAAGTTCAATTTTTATAGTTGATATCTGAGCTAAAATACTTGCAATTTTTTTTGCAAAAACATATCCGTTAGCTGCTATTCCTGCAATCACAATGATTTTTTCAGTACTATTTGCCTCATAGATTTGATAAGCAATTCTACGTGTAATATGTTCAATTTTAGGATGTTTTAAAATAATGGTTGTAGGTTTCATTTTACAAGTCTTCTTCTTCTAATTCGTTATACAATTCTATATCTCTTCTATCTTTTTTTGTAGGTCTTCCAGTTCCTTTTTTACGATAATGCTCTTTAGCGAATTTTAACATTTCAAATTTTTCAAACGCTTCTTTTGGTGTGGTATCTTTTCGATACAAATCAACCAATTTTGCTGCCATTCTGTTCTTAGGAATATCTAAAACAATGAGAGAATAATTAATTTGATTTTTTCTTATGTTAATTTCATCATTGATAAAAATGTCTTTAGAAGGCTTCACAATGGCATTCAAAACCCTTATATGTCCCTTTTTACAGGCTACAGAAGCTTGATTTCTTGTTTTATACATGCGTATACACCAAAGGTATTTATCAATTCTCATATAAAAAGTTAAAATTTAGAAAATCACTTTTTTCAAAGATATGAAAATACTATCTTCGTAGCCTAAAATAAACCATATGAAATTTAAAAATAGTGTAATTATAGCAATTGCTTTAATTGTTTTTGCTGCTTGTAATAATGATGATCCTACAACTCCTTTTGATCATGCTGGGCAAGCAACTATAGATAATGACAAGCTAGTAGCTTACTTACAGTCGCATTATTTAACTGCAACAAAAGAGATTGATACAATTCAGAATGGCGAAACGCCTTTAATGAATCAAGTTATTTCAGAAAGTGTAACCTATAAAGATGTTAATTATACCATGTATCGTTATGAAGATAATCTTGGTGTTGCTGATAATCCTACGCGTTATGATTCTATTCTAGTTAAGTACAGAGGTTTTTTATTAGACAGTACACTTTTTGATTCGCAGCAATCATTTTCGAATGCTAATTCTTGGTTGGTTTTAACAAGCGTTATAGAAGGCTGGAAAGTTGGTTTTCCTCATTTTAAAGGAGGTGTTAATAATACATTACCAAACGAGCCTATTTCTTTTACAAATACAGGTAAAGGTATTTTGTTTATACCTTCTGGATTAGCATACAGAGAAAATGGTAGAGGAACCATCCCTTCAAATGCAAATTTGATATTTCATATTGAACTAGCACAAACTGTTTTAGATACAGATAATGATAATGACAATGTACCTAATCGTTTAGAAGATTTAGATGCTGATGGCGATGTCAATAATGATGATACTGATGCAGATTCATTACCTAATTATCTTGACGCAGATGATGATAATGATGGCATCTTAACAAAAGATGAAGACACAAATAATGATGGTAATCCTACTAACGATGATACTGATGGCGATGGAACACCTAATTATCTAGATAGTGATAGTTAACCAGACACTTTATAACTAAAAAAAGCAGCTACATTATTTTTTTATGTAGCTGCTTTTTTTAGTTTATAACAATGCGCTAATTTAACTTATACGTTAAGCCAAATACTAATTGTTTCTGTCTGGCATCAATATTAAAAACTTGTGCTGTGTTTGTAAAAACAGTAGATTCAGATGCTGTTAAACCTCGATCATAGCGCACATCAAATCCTAGTTTTCCAATTTCGAAACCAGCACCAATATTCATACCTACAGAAAAATCGTCTGTCTGCATACTTTGAATAGTGTTTAATCCAAAACTCGCATCCATTACATATTGAAAAGACGGACCAGCATAAATTTTGGCAAACTTTAAAATTTTAAAGCCAAATAAAACAGGAATGTCTAATTTTTGCAATGAATAATTAGTACTGTTGTATGCACTTTTTGTGCGTACATAATTAATTTCTGGCTGAATAAAAATACCCAATACCGGTAACTTGGCGTTTAACCAAAAACCAACATTATAGCCAGTTTTAGCATCTGCACCAGAGATAATATTGTTAATTCCAGAGGTTATCTCGCTAAGGTCACCATTAGAGTTGTAGCTAATGCCTCCTTTTAGTCCAACGTCTACTTGTGCAAATGACATTGATATAACGCTAAAGCTGGTTAGTAGTACTAAATAAATTGTTTTAATTTTCATGATACATACATTTTAGTGTTAATATATATTCATAAACGAAAACTATACCAACTTATTTTCTAGCCATTACTTTTTCTACAGCTTTTACAATGGCGGTATCATTAATTTGATATTTTTCCATCAATTCAAAGGGCGTAGCACTTTCTCCAAAAGAATCATTAACAGCAACAAATTCTTGTGGTGTTGGATTGTTTTCTGAAAGGCATCTAGCAACACTTTCACCTAAACCACCAAATTTATTATGTTCTTCGGCAGTTACTATACAACCCGTTTTTGCAACCGATTTTAAAATCGCTGCTTCATCTAAAGGTTTAATAGTATGTATATTAATTACTTCGGCAGAAATACCTTTGGCTTCAAGTTGCTCACTTGCTTGTAAAGCTTCCCAAACTAAATGTCCCGTTGCAACGATTGTAACATCACTTCCTTCTGTAAGTTGTATTGCTTTACCAATAACAAAAGGCTCCTCTGTTGGCATAAAAACAGGCACTTTTGGTCTTCCGAAGCGTAAATAAACTGGGCCTTCAAAATCTGCAATGGCAAGGGTAGCTGCCTTTGTTTGATTGTAATCACAAGTGTTAATGACGGTCATGCCGGGCAGCATTTTCATCAAGCCAATATCTTCTAATATTTGATGTGTTGCACCATCTTCACCTAGAGTTAAACCAGCATGAGAGGCACAAATTTTAACATTTTTGTCAGAATAGGCAATGCATTGTCTTATTTGATCATAAACTCTACCTGTAGAAAAATTAGCAAAAGTCCCTGTAAATGGAATTTTACCACCAATAGCCATACCAGCTGCAATACTCATCATATTTGCTTCTGCAATACCTATTTGAAAAAATCGTTCTGGGTGATTCTTTTTAAAATCGCCCATTTTTAAAGAGCCTATCAAATCTGCACATAATGCTACCACGTTTGGGTTTTTCTTACCAAGTTCTGTAAGTCCATCTCCAAAACCAGAGCGTGTATCTTTTTTTTCTGTAAAAGTGTATTTTTTCATTTCTAGAAGTTGATTAATATGCAAACAAAAATAAGTATTTTAATAGCATAAAAACACTTTTGAATCTAACTTTATTAACGGGTTACAAACAATAGTATTTTTAGAGCTTTTGTAGCACTTTATATAATTTATGAATCGGAAAACCCATTACATTGTAATAACTTCCTTTTATTTTTTTTACACCTATAAGGCCAATCCAATCTTGTATTCCGTATGCACCTGCTTTATCATAAGGTTTATAGGTATCTACATAAAAAATTATTTCTTGCTGACTTAATTTTTTAAAATAGACTGTTGTTGTATCATGAAAAACCTTTTTAAAGCGATTGGTTTTTAAGCAAATAGAAGTATACACTTTATGTTTTGTGTTAGACATGCCTTGTAACATGGCAATGGCATCTGCTCTGTCTTTGGGTTTGCCTAATGCTTTATTTTGATGCCAAACAATCGTGTCTGATGTAATTAATAAGTCATTCTCTTTTAAATTTGTAAAGGCATTTGCTTTTAGTTTTGCAATAAAATCTGTTATTTCAGCTGCTTTTAATTCCTTCGGAAAATATTCTTCAACTTCTTTTATTTGTATAGTAAAATCTAGTTGTAATTTTTGCATTAATTCTTGTCTTCTAGGCGATTTAGAAGCTAATATAATATTGTAGTTGTTCAAGTTAGTTAAAAGCATGTTGTAGTGTTTTTGATACCAAAGGAATCGATAAAATTCCGAAGAAAATAATCATTTTAATAAGACTACTTAAAAATGTGAATTCTTGTTTGCTTTTAGCGTTCCAGAGTTTATACGTAAAATAGAGTAGTGGTGTTATGATAAAAAATAGTACATAAAATTTAAAGTAGTTGTAATTAATTTGAAACTTTAAAAGCAAGAATACTAAAGTAAATAGTGTAAAAGTCGTAATAAATAGCGTTATGTTTCGTGCTCTTTTTCTTCCGAAAATAATAGGAAGTGTTTTGTAACCTGCATTAAAATCGCCATCTATATCTTCGATGTCTTTAATAATTTCTCTAATTAAATTTAGTAAAAAAATAAGCATAAAATAGCTTCCAAAAATAATTACCATAAGATATATAAAGAAATCCCATTGCAATGAATTCATTTGCTGTGGCATTTCAAAAATTGGAATCATAATAATGGAAAAAGCTAACAATAATGAAACTAAAACATTGCCTATAAGCACGGTGCTTTTTAAATGTTTTGAATACCAATAAAGTAGTAATGTAATACCTATAAAAATGAAACTGTATAAAGGTTTTTCAATTTTATAAGCAAGAAAACTTCCGAAGCTTATACCTAAAACTGAAAGTATATAGTACCATTTGTAAGCATTATTTTTTGAAATTTCAATACTAATTATTTGTTTTTGCGGTGTGTTTATACTGTCGGCTTTAGTATCTATAATATCGTTAATGATATAGCCTGCTGCTGTTATAAAAAGGGTAGCAATAAGCAATACGGAAAATGAACTAGTTGTAAGATTGGTTTTAAGTCCAAATGGGTTGATTAAAAAATATTTAACAAGTATTTGAGCAATGGCAATAAGTAGTAAATTTTTCCAACGTATTAATTTGAAAAAAGGTGCCATTTTTTAATTGAAATCTTTTTTAATACGTGCTAAATCACGTTTATTATCTCTATCTTTTAGAGTATTACGCTTGTCATAATTCTTTTTCCCTTTTGCGAGTGCAATATTTAATTTCGCCCAACCTTTGTCGGTAATAAATAATTTTAAAGGAACAATGGTTAATCCAACATTCTGAATTTCACGTTGTAGTTTTTTTAATTCTCTTTTGTTTAGTAATAATTTACGAGCATTTTTTGGTTTATGATTGTAAATATTACCATGCATATATTCTTCTATGTACATGTTAATAACAAAGAGTTCTCCTTGGTCATTAAACTCACAAAAACTATCTGTAATACGTGCTTTACTTTGTCTAATAGATTTTATTTCGGTTCCGCTTAACTGGATACCTGCGGTGTAAACATCTAGAATTTCGTATTCAAAACGTGCTTTCTTATTTTGTATGTTTATTTTGGGTTGTTTCATTTAATCATGAAGAAATTTAAAGAATTAAGCCAATTCTAAGGCAATTTCTATCATGCCTTTAAAGGTTGTTTCGCGTTCTTTACTTGTTGTTTTTTCTCCTGTTACCAATGAATCAGAAATGGTTAAAATTGCCAATGCATTTACACCATGCTTTGCAGCAACGGTATAAAGACCTGCCGCTTCCATTTCTACACAGAGTACGCCAAATTTTGACCATTTTTTATAATTTTCGAAATTGTCTTCGTAAAATTCATCGCTAGATAATACATTGCCTGCTTTAACTGCTATATTTTTTTCTTTCGCTACGGCTACAGCTTTGATAAAAAGTCCAAAATCTGCTGTAGGCGCATAGTCAGCACCACCAAAACGTAATTCGTTAACACCAGAAGTAGAGGAAGCAGCCATTGCTAATACTATATCACGTACTTTTATATGTTCTTGATAAGAACCTGCACTTCCGACTCTAATTAAATTTTTTACACCATATTCTGTGATTAATTCATGTGTGTAAATAGATATTGATGGGATTCCCATACCTGTTCCCATTACAGAAACTCGTTTTCCGTTGTAAGTGCCAGTATAACCAAACATATTACGAACGGTGTTAAAGCAAACGGAATTTTCAAAAAAAGTTTCGGCAATCCATTTTGCACGTAAAGGATCTCCTGGTAGTAAAATGGTTTCGGCTATTTCGCCTTTTTTAGCTTCAATATGTATGCTCATCTGTGTGTTTTTTAATTAATAAGTAGCGTCTGATTGTTTTCCGGTAACAATGGCAATTCCAGCAGAAACACCTAATCGTTGAACGCCTAAATCTATAAATTTTTGTGCTGTTATAGCATCTCTAATACCACCAGATGCTTTAATTTTTGCTTTTCCATTAACTGCATCTTTCATTAGTTGTACATCATCTAATGTAGCACCTCCTGTACCAAATCCAGTTGAAGTTTTAACAAAATCTGCTTTTGCCTTTACAGCTATTTCACTTGCTTTTTTAATTTCGTCTTTGGTTAAATAACAAGTTTCTAAAATGACTTTTAATACTTTTTTACCTATCGCTCTTTTAATACGTCTAATGTCTTTATAAACCACTCGGTATTGTTTTGATTTCAACATGCCAATATTTAAAACCATATCGATTTCATCAGCACCATTTTTGATAGCATTTTTTGCTTCATAAACTTTACTTCTAGTTGTCATAGCACCTAAAGGAAAACCTATAACCGCACAAACAGAAACGTCTGTTTTTTTAGTAAATTTAGCGGCTAACTTTACATTACATCCATTTACACATACACTAAAAAACTGATATTCAATAGCTTCTTTACACAATTGTTTGATATCTGCTTTGGTAGCAGTTGGTTTTAATAAAGTATGATCTATATAGCTGTTTAATTTCATAATAACTAAAAAATAATAACAAAAGTACTGCTTATTTTTTAATAAATTTAATTACTTCGGAATTTGATATTGAAGTGATTTTTAAGAAATAAATACCACTAGATAGCTTAGTCACATCAACAGTATTTGTTGTGCTGTTAAATTTGAAGTTGGCTATTTTTTTTCCGATAACATTATAAACAGAAATATCATTCAAGGTTTTTAATAATTTTGAACGAATAGTTAAATTATTTTCAACTGGATTTGGATAAAGTATACTGTTTTCTAATTGCATTGTTTCTAAGCCTAAAATATTACTAGGTACTGGTGAATATTGAACACCTGTTCCTGGAGACCAAGCCCAAACGTTTGGTGAAACACCTGTTTCAATTTCAATTTTTCCACCATTGGTCCAAGGCATACCTTCATTTGCCATGGTCCATGTTTGTCCTGCATCTGTAGAATAAAAAATCCCTTTTGATTCATTACTAAATCCTCCAGAGTGGTAATTTAAACTTGAAGTAGCATAGATAATATTAGAATCTTGAGGTGCAATTGCAACGCCTCGCATTTTATTATTTGCATAGATTTTTGTCCAATTTAAACCAGCATCATCGCTTCTGTATAAACCTTTGTTTGTACCGTATGCAACTACATATACTCTATTAGGAATGTTTGGATCTGTTTTAATTTCAAAAACACCTTGCCATGCTACTACGGGTGGGTTTGCTTCTAAATCATCATACGTAGGTACAATATCGTTCCGCATTACCGCATTTTGAACAGAGGTAGTAAATGCAAAATTTTCACTCTGTCCAATTTCATTCCAGGTAGTACCAGCGTTAGTAGATTTAAATAAACCACTTGAGCCACCTGCATAGACAACTTGCCCATTTTGTTGATCTACTGCTGTAAATTTCAAACCACCATTAGTAAATACTTTTGTCCAATTTGCACCATCATTAATAGATTTATAAACATCGCCAGCTTGTGTAACATAAAGTGTTCTATTTGTGATAGGACTAGTTAGATCGATTGACATTCCATGAGTATTTAATCCTAAAGGGTTTAGCCCTGTGTTACTAATTTGCCAATTTTCACCAAATGCAGTACTTTTAAAAATTGCACCAGATGTGGAATTGTTAGCACTACCAAAGGTAGTCCAAACAACATTTTCTCTATCAGGATCATTCAATACAAAATTACAGTTTGATCCTCCTGCATTCCACCATACATAATCTGGATAAGTTGCATAATCTGGAATACTCCATTTCCAAGAAGCACCATGATCTCTTGAGTAATAAAAACCAATATCATAAGATCCAACGTAAATAGTATTTGGATTTACATCACTAATATCTATGGCATTTCCCTCAATATTTTCGACTCCTGTTGAAATAAAATGACCGGGACTTACCAAGGTAGAAGAATTATTTACAAGGACATTTCCTCCGTCAAAAGTACTCCAAGACCATTGTCCAAAAGAAGCGTTTATATTATCTGGATTAAATCTATTTTTAACCAATGTTTTATTTAAACCATTAAAACTAAAAACATAGGCATAATCTGGATGTGCCCATTTCATGTCCCAATCTGATAATGAGGCTGTTTTTGTCCAGTTTGTACCAGCATCGATAGTTTTCCATGTACCTGCATTGGCATTCCAATCTGCTAAATAAAGATAATCAATAATGGTAATATTACTAGGATTATTACCTACACTAATAATACCAGTTTTATCACAAATTTGAGTAAAAGTATTCCCTGCATTTGTACTTTTATAAGTAGCTCCAGAGTTTTCATCACCACCAACATACAAATACATTTCACTACTACAGGCATTTGCTACAAAAGTAGTTATGTAAATAATATTTGAATCTGTTGGATGCAAATCAACATCTAAAATAGCAGGATATGTCCCGCCAATTTCAGTCCAATTCTGTCCGCCATCTGTAGATCTATATAATTTTGGTAAACTACATGCAAATCTAGCTTTACCAGTAAGCGCATAGACTATATTTTCATTGTTTGCATCAACAATGATCTTTACAATTCGAGCATCAACTGGTATTCCAGATGTTGCAACTTTAGTCCAAGTGTCACCTGCATCATTGGTTTTTAAAAAAGAAAGTGTTGGCAACCACGATTCATAATGCGCCATATAACCTACATTTGCATTATTAATAGCCATACCTATACTTTCTACATAACCCAAACCCTGTGTTGGATCTACTTCAATTTGAACTGGATTAACGGTGACACCGCCATCTATTGTTTTGTAAGCACCAATTGCTGTACCAATTATAAAAGTATCTCCATCTATTGGATGAAATCCAAAAGCAGAAATATGAGTTTCTAATAAACCTTGAGTGGCACCAATATCTGTCCATGAAGCACCATTATTGGTACTTGTATAAACACCACTTAAATCTGCACCTACAACTAAGCGCCCACTTACTGTTGATCCAACCATAGAAATGGCACCGCCACCTCCTAAATTTGTACGTGTCCATTGGTGTTGGGCTTGTCCTTTAAACAAAGTGAAAATAATAATAATAGTCGTTAAAAAAACTGTTTTCTGTTTCATAATAGGTAAATTTTAATTTGTGGGGCGATATAAAAGTATGAAATTTTAATAATTAATGAGGTAGCATTTAAAAAATATTTTATTTTAGCTATTACTAAAAAAATAAGATGAAATTTAAAAAAGATTATGATTTGGTATGTGTAGGTGGAGGCATTATGAGCGCTACACTAGCTCTAATTTCTAAATTGTTAAAACCCGATTTAAACATTTTAATTGTAGAACGATTAGATAAAGTAGCTAAAGAAAGCTCTGCAGCCTGGAATAATGCTGGCACTGGACATTCTGCATTGTGTGAATTAAATTATTGCCCAGAAGATGAAAATGGAAATGTTGTCATTACAAAAGCAATAGAAATTTGCAAACAATTTGAAGTAACTAAAGGCTTTTGGTCGTACTTATCTGAAAAAGGGTATTTAAAGCATCCCGCTGATTTTATTAAACCTGTTCCGCATCATAGTTGGGTGACTGGTGAAAAAAATACAAACTATTTAGAAAAAAGGTATCACGCTTTTAAAAAACATTATATGTTTGATACCATTGAATTTACCAAAGAAATTTCTAAAATGAAAGAATGGTTTCCGTTGATAATGCATGATCGAACTTCAGATGAAATTATGGCTGCTTCAAGAATAGAACGAGGAACCGAAGTAAATTATGGCGCTTTAACAGAAATTTTATTTGATATTCTTGATAAAGAATTTAACACGCCCGTACATTGTAATATAGAAGTTTTAGACGTAGATCCAACACCAGATATTGATTGGACTGTTGAACTTAAAGATAGAATTACAAAGAAAAAATACCAATTAGAATCTGAGCATGTATTTATTGGTGCTGGTGGCGGAAGCCTTTTGCTATTACAAAAAGTAGAAATAGAAGAAAAAGAAGGTTATGGCGGATTTCCGATAAGCGGGGAGTGGCTGGTTTGTAAAAATGAAGCTATTATTAAACAACATCATGCAAAAGTGTATAGTAAAGCAGGCATTGGAGACCCACCAATGTCTACACCACATCTCGATACGCGTTTTATAAATGGTAAACGAGAGTTACTTTTTGGTCCTTTTGCTGGTTTTAGCCCTAAATTTTTAAAAGAAGGTTCTAATTTTGATTTGGCTAAATCAATAAAATTTGACAATATACCTGCTATGTTTGGTGCTTTTTGGCATAATTTACCATTGACAAGTTATTTGGTAAAACAAGTATCCATGTCACACGAAGACCGTATGGATGCACTTCGTAAATTTGTTAAAGATGCAAAAAGCGAAGATTGGGAAATACTAGTTGCAGGACAACGTGTGCAGATTATAAAACGAGATGAATTTGAAGGCGGTAAACTTCAGTTTGGTACAGAAGTAGTCAGTAGTAAAGATGGCAGTATTACTTGTTTGCTTGGTGCGTCTCCTGGAGCATCTACCGCAACACATGTTATGCTAGAAGTGGTAGAAAAAGCTTTTCCAGAGTTGATTCATTCAGAAAAAGGAAAACAATTAATGAAAAAAATTGTACCTCTTTGGAATACAGCTATTACAAAAGAATTATTTTTAGAGCAACTAGAAAAATCTAAAAAAGCATTGCAATTATAACAAAGAAACTGTCTAAACGGTTGTTTACACAACATGTCTAGACAGTTTCAAACTAACAAACCAACTAACTAATAATTAAACGTAGTTTTTGGCTGATTATTTTACGCTTCACTATTTTTAAATATTAATTTACCGTCTGTAGCATCTATATTAACAATACTTTCTGCAGAAATTTTTCCTGATAAAATCTCTTTTGATAAAGCGTTTAGTATTTCATGTTGAATGGCTCTTTTAATAGGTCTTGCTCCAAATTGAGGGTCAAATCCAACTTTTGCAACATGATTTACAACTGCATCTGTAAATAAAAGTGTAATACCATTGCGCAATAATTTTTTCTTTAAACCATTTAACTGTATTGCTACAATTTTCTTAATTTCTTCTTCATTTAATGGCGTAAACATTACAATTTCATCAATTCTATTTAAAAATTCTGGTCGTATTTGTTTTTTTAATAAACCAAGTACTTCTTGTTCTGCAACTTGCATTACTTCTTTACGCTTTTTCATATCAATACCATCTAATTTTTCTTGTAAAATATGTGCGCCCATATTAGAGGTCATGATGATAATGGTATTTCTAAAATCTGCTGTACGCCCTTTATTATCTGTCAATCTACCTTCATCTAAAACTTGTAATAGAATGTTAAAAGTATCTGGATGTGCTTTTTCAATTTCATCTAATAAAATAACTGAATAGGGTTTTCTTCGTACTGCTTCTGTTAATTGTCCGCCTTCATCATAACCAACATATCCAGGAGGCGCTCCAACCAACCTACTTACGCTATGTTTTTCTTGATATTCGCTCATATCAATACGTGTAAGCGCTTTGTCAGAATCGAATAAATAAGCTGCCAACGATTTTGCCAATTCTGTTTTACCAACACCTGTGGTACCTAAAAATAAGAAAGATCCAATAGGTCTGTTTGCATCTTGCAAACCAGCTCTTGAGCGGCGTACTGCATCTGCTACAGCAGTAATTCCATCTTCTTGACCAACAACGCGCTTATGCAATTCATCTTCTAAGTAGAGTAACTTTTCACGTTCACTTTGTAACATTTTAGTTACAGGTATACCTGTCCATTTTGCTACAACTTCTGCAACATCTTCTCGTGTAACTTCTTCTTTTACAAGGGCGTTTTCTTTTGCATTTGCAAATGTTGCTTGTAATTCTTGCAATGTTTCTTCTAGTTCTTTTAATCTACCGTAGCGAATCTCTGCAACCAACCCATAATCACCAGAGCGTTCTGCTTGTGCTGCTTCTAATTTTGCTTTTTCGATACCTTCTTTGGCAGCATTTATTTGATCTAGCAGGTCTTTTTCACTTTTCCATTTTGCATAAATAGAATCACGATCTCCTTTAAGATTTGCAAGCTCTTCTTGTAGTTTATTTAATTTTTTTGTGTCTTTTTCACGTTTTATGGCTTCGATTTCTATTTCGATTTGCATGATTTTGCGGTCTAGAATATCTAATTCTTCTGGTTTAGAATTAATTTCCATACGCAGTTTAGAAGCCGCTTCATCCATTAAATCAATGGCTTTGTCTGGTAAAAAACGATCTGAAATATAACGTTGCGATAATTCTACTGCTGCAATAACAGCGCCGTCTGTAATTAATACTTTATGATGTGCTTCGTATTTATCTTTAATACCTCTTAAAATAGAGATGGCACTTTCTGTGTCTGGCTCATCTACTTGTACTTTTTGAAAACGTCTTTCTAAGGCTTTATCTTTTTCAAAATATTTTTGGTATTCATCTAAAGTAGTGGCACCAATAGCTCTAAGCTCTCCACGTGCCAGTGCCGGTTTAAGAATGTTTGCGGCATCCATAGCTCCTTGTCCGCCACCAGCACCAACCAAGGTGTGAATTTCATCAATAAAAAGAATGATACTACCTTCTGCACTTTGTACTTCTTTAACTACAGCTTTTAAGCGTTCTTCAAATTCGCCTTTGTATTTGGCACCTGCAATTAAAGCTCCCATATCAAGTGAGTAAATAGTTTTTCCTTGAATGTTTTCTGGTACGTCGCCTTTAATAATTCTATGCGCCAATCCTTCTACAATGGCAGTCTTTCCTGTTCCCGGTTCGCCTATAAGCATTGGATTATTTTTGGTTCTTCGTGATAAAATTTGAAGCATTCTTCGTATTTCATCATTACGACCAATTACGGGATCTAATTTTCCAGACTGCGCTAAATCATTTAAATTTTTAGCATATTTATTAAGCGAATTGTAGGTTTCTTCGGCACTTTGTGATGTTACACGATTGCCTTTACGTAATTCTTGAATGCTGGCTTCTAGGGTGTCTTTTGTAATACCGTTGTCTTTTAAAAGTTGTGCTATGGTATCTTTTTGCTTAAATATTGCCAAAAGCAAGTGTTCTAAAGAAACGTATTCATCTTTCATTGCTTTGGCAACATTACTAGCTTCTAATAAGGTATTGTTGGCTGTTTTTGAAAGCATTATTTCACCACCAGATACTTTTGGGTAGCTTTCTACAATGGTATCTAACGTACTTTTAAATACCGAAACGTTTACGCCTAGTTTGTTAAAAATAAACGGTAATACATTTTCATCTACTTCAAAAATTGCTTTGAGTATATGTCCGTTTTCTATTTGTTGTTGTCCATTACCTTGCACAATTTGTTGTGTTTTTTGAATGGCTTCTTGAGATTTTATGGTATAGTTATTTAAATTCATATCGTTATTTTTTTATATCTTCGAAAACTATATGTCAAAGGCTATTCCAAGTATTTAAAAATGACAAAATGGCTTTAATCCCTTTAAAAATAAGACAATTTGACTTGTTTGTAAGGTTTTACATGTAAGGTTGACAGATAGAAAAGTAGTGAGTAGTGAGTGGTGAATAGTGAGTAGTGAGTAGTGAGTGGTGAGTAGTGAGTAGTGAGTGGTGAGTAGTGAATAGTGAGTAGTGAATAGTTATAAGATTATTAGTTCTAGAAGCGCAGAGCATTCTCAATAAAAAAATACATACATTTTAATTGAATTATAAAACATGAGTTTATTTAAAAATATTTTTGAAAGCGAACAATCTTCCGAAGCCCAAAAAAAAATTAATTGGATACCTTTAACAAGTGCTGATCAATTAGATACTATTATTGTTGAATCGAATACACAAACAGTGGCTATTTTTAAACATAGTACTCGTTGTGGTATTAGTCGTTCAGTTAAAAAACAATTTGAAAAAGGCTTTAAACTTCAAAATGCTGGCATTAAAATGTATTATCTGGATTTATTGAATTACCGAGATATTTCTGCTGCAATTGCTTCTAAATTTAAGGTGCAACATGAATCGCCACAGTTGCTAGTTATTAAAAGTGGAGTAGTGGTAGCCAATGACTCTCATTATGGCATTTTACAAGATATCGATTTAAAAGAATTTCTATAAAAAAAACACAGCAAATGCTGTGTTTTTTTTAATTAAAAGTTATAGCGTCATTAAAACTTTTGCTTATTTAAAATACCCATAGCTTGTTGCTTTAAATTTTCTAGTGCATATTTTTTAAATACTTCGTCCTTAGGAAATTGTGCCTTTTTATTTTGTAAAGCCTTGTAATATTTTTGATCTATTGCTCGTTGGTCTCCACGGTATTTTCCGTATACATTTTCTAACTTTGCCTCGCCAGTTAAAGGATGTGTACTAATAACAGCACCCGTTTTTGCATTTTTTAAAGTCATACTACCATTCATAGTAGCAGATTTTACTTGTTGAAATAAGATTACTTCTGCTTGTACATCAATGTATTTAGCTTCTTTCATGTCATTTCCATCTTTATCTTTCATAACATTCCCTTTGCTATCATACACATATTTAAAGCCGTCTTGTATGCGTTTTTTTTGAGCAACTTTTTGTGTGTTTTCTTTTTCTGGAATAAAAGCTAACTTATCTAAAGTAAAATCTACTAGATAATCGTACTTAACTTTGTAATCTTTTTTGGTGTGATAAATTACCCAAGGATTGTTAAAATTACTTGTATTAATGGTTGTAAACTGCATTAATTCTGCTCTTGAAGTAGAATCTTGTAACTGACTGCTAATCTTATTTTTAAGTGAAATCAAAACAAAACTACTTGCCTTTGCTTTTGCTTGATCAATTAGACTACTTATATTGCTTTTGTAATCTGGATTTAGGTAAAATAATTCTTCTAAATTTTTATGCGCTAAACGAGCATCTTCTTTATTAGTAGATTTCATTAATCGCAAGGACTCGTCATACAAATATTTAGAAACATTGTTTTTGGCTTTGCTTATTTTTTTAGAATAATCTTGAAACTTAAACGTATATTCTTTGCCTTCAAAATACAGTGGTTGTAAAGCACGTACTTCATCTTGACGAATATCCATCATTAAATACTTTTTATAAATGGCATTTAAATTCTTTTTAGAAGTGGTTTTTTCAAGTTGTGCTATTGCTGTTTTGTCTTTAGCTGCTGCTTTATCATAAGCTTCTTTTAAAACAGGTACATTTTTTTGACTACTTTTCTTGGTTTTATCCTTTCGTAGTTTTGTGGCTGCAATGTCAAATGCCTCTTGGTAATTGCCAGAGCTAACGGCTGAAGATGCTTTTTGAGAACCTCCACATGACAGTAGACACACACTGACAAATAATAATGCGATTATTTTTTTCATGTTTTTTTTTTAATTTATTTCGAAGGTAGTATTTTTCCAGCACATGTACCAAAACCGATACGTACGTTTTCATTTTTGCAATGCCCTTTAATAATGACATTATCTCCATCATTAAAGAAAACTCTAGTAGATCCGTCTTTTAATGTGATTGGCTTTTTACCAGCCCAAGCTATTTCTAACATCGATGCAAATGCCTCTCTTGTAGCGCCCGATAAGGTACCACTACCCATCATATCACCTGCACGTACATTGCAACCGTTTATGGTATGATGTGCTAATTGTTGTTTCATAGACCAATACATGTGTTTAAAATTAGTTTCAGTGAGTTTGTTAACATCTCCGTTTTCGGTTTCTAAAAAGGCTTGTAATTTAATATCATAGGCATTATCTGTACGGTCTTGCTTAAGATAATCTAATACTTCTACATCTTGTTTTGGACTTTCACATCTAAAAGGTTCTAAAGCATCCATTGTAACAATCCAAGGCGAAATGGTAGAAGCAAAGCTTTTTCCTAAGAAAGGTCCAAGAGGAACGTACTCCCATTTTTGAATATCACGTGCAGACCAATCATTAAATAAAACCATTCCGAAGATATATTCTTCTGCATCATTAACGGGTATAGATTCGCCCAAATGATTTGCCGCTGTTGTAATAAAAGCAGTTTCTAGCTCCATATCTAAACGTTTTGTTGGACCAAATACGGGTTTGGAGGCATCTGGTGGCATGGTTTGACCGCAAGGTCTAATAATAGGTGTGCCTGAAACAATAATTGAAGAGGCTCTACCATGATAACCTACAGGTATATGTTTCCAATTTGGCATCAATGCATTTTCTGGACCTCTAAACATAATACCAACATTGGTTGCATGCTCCTTACTAGAATAAAAGTCGGTGTAATCTCCTATATCAACGGGTAGTAATACTTCGATGTCTTTCATATCAAAGATAACTTCATCTCTATGTGCTTGATTTGCTTGTAACTTTTGATTATTAACATCAAAAATATCTGCTATACGATTACGAACTAAACGCCAAGTAATTCTTCCGTCAGCAATAAAATCGTTTAATGAATCTTGCATAAAAATATCATCTGTAAGCGGAATGCCTTCAAAATAACCTAATTGATGTAAAGCGCCTAAATCAATGGCGTATTCACCAATACGTGTGCCAATGGTAATAATATCATCTTTTGTTAAAAAGACACCGAATGGAATATTTTGTATCGGAAAGTCGCAATCTACCGCTACATGTAGCCACGATTTTCTGTTTGGATTATTTGCTGTTAATTGCATGAAGTTTTGTTTATAAGTTTTCATCAAATATAATAGTTTCTTTACATATGCAAAATGATTTTAGTATTTTTGATATTAAATTAACATTATGAAATTAGTTTTAGAAAAATCAGCTTTAGATAATTTTACAAAACGTGCGGCTCTAATTGAAAATGATACGGTTCCTAGCTGGGGGAAAATGAATGCAGGTAAGATGTTTAATCATCTTAATAAATCAACGGAGTTTTTATTTACAAATACCAAAGTAAAACGAATGTTTATAGGTAGAATTATTGGAAAAAGAATACTTCATAAGACCTTAAAAAGCAAGGGTGATATGCCTAGAAATTCTCCTACAGCACCTGGTTTTATAGCTAGCGATAGCGCTGTTTTCGAAAATGAAAAAGCATTGTTTTTAAAAAGACTTACACAGTTTGCTTCCTTTACAGAAAATGATTTTGATGGTAAAATTCATCCTTTCTTCGGAAAAATGACAGGTCAACAATGGAATTTGCTAATTTATAAACATTTTGATCACCACTTAAAACAATTTAACGCATAACACACAATTTAAATGAATACAGACACTCTAATATTTGATTTAATTCAAGAAGAAAAAGAACGCCAAATTAATGGCTTAGAATTAATTGCATCTGAAAACTTTGTTAGCAATCAAGTGATGCGTGCAATGGGTTCTGTTTTAACGAATAAATATGCAGAAGGGTATCCAAACAAACGCTATTATGGTGGTTGTGAAGTGGTAGATGTTGTAGAGCAAATTGCTATAGATAGAGCAAAAGAACTTTTTGGTGCCGATTATGTGAATGTACAACCTCATTCTGGAAGTCAGGCAAATGCAGCCGTTTATCATGCATGCTTGCAGCCTGGAGATAAGATTCTAGGGTTCGATTTGTCACATGGCGGGCATCTAACACATGGTTCTCCTGTAAATTTTTCTGGAAAATTATACAAAACTTCTTTTTACGGTGTAGATAAAGAAACAGGTGTATTAAATTATGATACCATTTTAGAAACAGCAATAAAAGAAAAGCCACAGCTTATCATTGCTGGTGCTTCTGCCTATTCTAGAGATATTGATTTTAAAGAATTTAGAAAAATAGCAGACCAAGTAGGTGCTATTTTAATGGCAGATATTTCGCATCCTGCTGGATTAATTGCAAAAGGTATTTTAAATGATCCCATGCCACATTGCCATATTGTAACCACAACAACACACAAAACATTGCGTGGACCAAGAGGTGGTATGATAATGATAGGCAAAGATTTTGAAAACCCATTTGGATTAACTTTTAAAAGTGGTAAACCAAAAATGATGTCTACTTTGCTAAATTCTGCGGTATTTCCTGGTATGCAAGGCGGTCCTTTAGAACATGTAATTGCTGCAAAAGCCATTGCTTTTGGAGAGGCTTTAGAAGATAAATTTTTATATTACCAATTGCAAGTAAAAAAGAATGCCGCTGCTATGGCTGCTGCTTTTGTAACAAGAGGTTACAAAATTATTTCTGGTGGAACGGATAACCATATGATGCTTATCGATCTTAGAAATAAAAATATTACTGGAAAAGAAGCGGAGCTTGTTTTAGGTAAAGCCGACATTACGGTTAATAAAAACATGGTCCCTTTTGATGATCAAAGTCCGTTTATCACAAGCGGTATTCGGATTGGTACTGCAGCTGTTACAACACGTGGTTTAAAAGAACATGATATGGAAACCATTGTTGCTTTTATTGACAAAGCATTACAAAATGCCGCAGATGATGCAGTCTTAGAAAAAATAGGAGGGCAGGTTATGCAAATGATGAAAGATTTACCTTTAATGGCCTAATCTTCTTCGTTGGCTCGCTGAATAATTGTATCTGGAAGTGATTTTTTAGCCTTTGCTCCAAGTTTTTTGATGCTTTCCACTCTTCGAATTAAATTGCCACTGCCTTCAAAAAGTTTATTCATAGCTCCTTTATATTCGTTTTTGGCTTCATCCATTTTTTTGCCAACTTTGGTTAAATCTGTGATTAAACCTTCAAATTTATCATACAAAGCACCTGCCTGACGAGCTATTTCAATTGCATTGCGCTGTTGTTTTTCATTATTCCACATCGTATCTATGGTACGTAATGTTGCTAGAAGTGTTGCAGGTGTTACAATAACTATATTTTTTTCGAAAGCTTTGTTATACAGTTGGTTATCATGGTTTATAGCGATTGCAAAAGCAGGTTCTATCGGTATAAAAAGCAACACAAAATCTGGAGATTCAATTTGATATAAATCTTCATATTTTTTTTCACTTAATTGCATTACATGTCTATTTAAAGAAGCAATGTGCTCTTTTAAAAATTGTGTACGCTTTAATTCATCATCAGTATTTACAAACTGTTCATAAGCAGTAAGTGATACTTTAGAATCTACAATCATTTTTTTATTGTCTGGCAAATGAATAATTACATCGGGGCGTAAACGTTGTTGTTTACCTGTTTGATCTTCAAAACTCTTTTCTACTTCATATTCACGTCCTTTTTCTAAACCTGATTTTTCTAAAACGCGTTCTAAAACCAATTCTCCCCAGTTACCTTGGGTTTTACTATCACCTTTTAACGCTTTTGTTAAGTTTATGGTTTCTTTACTCATTTGAGCATTAAGCTCTTTTAAACCAATAATTTGCTGACGTAAGGCAGCATGCCGATCTATACTTTCTTTGTGAGAATCTTCTACCTTTTTTTCGAAAGACTGAATTTTTTCGTTTAAAGGATTTAAAATACTTTTTAAATTTTCTTTATTCTGTTCGGTAAATTTTGAGGATTTTTCTTCTAAAATTTTATTGGCTAAAACTTCAAAATCATTTTTAAATTTTTCTTGTAGATTTTCTACCTCTTCTTTTTGATTGGCTAATTTTTCTTGCAAATTTTTAAGTGTCTCATCTTGACGAATATTTACACGCAAAATATCTTCTTTTTCTAATTGAATATCTTTTTGCTCTTGTTTTAATTGTTGTATTGTTTGGTTTGTAGCTTGTTTTGTTTCAGCAAGTAGTTGCTTTGTACTTGTTAAAGACGCCTTTACGCTTTCATAAGTGCTTTTTGCCAGTAATTTTGCAAAAACAAAGCCAATAGTAAGTGCAGAAAAACCAATGATAAAATAAATAGCTGTTTCGTTCATGTAATATCAAATTAGTTTTTAAATTTATAACATATAAATGTAATAGCAAACTTGGGAATGAAAATCTTAGTGAAATTTATTTTTACAAAAATATTTGGTTGGAAAATTATAGGAAATTACCCACAAAACCTCAAAAAATATGTTGTTATTGGTGCACCTCATACTAGTCAATGGGATTTCTTTTTGGGCATAGCTGTACGTATTATTACTAATACAACGATTAATTTTATTGCTAAAGATTCTTTTTTTAAACCACCATTTGGATTTATCTTTAGAAAGCTTGGCGGTATGCCAGTTGATCGTAGTAAAAGCACCAATATGGTAGATGGTATTGTAAAAATTTTTAATACTAATGAAGCCTTTCGGTTTGCATTATCTCCTGAAGGTACTCGAAAAAAGGTAGTTAAATGGAAAACAGGTTTTTATTATATAGCAAAAGGAGCAAAGGTGCCTATTGTACTTTTTGGTTTTGACTTCGGAAAAAAGCAAGCAATCCTTTCGAAGCCATATTATTTAACCGATAATATGGATAGCGATTTTGCTTATTTTGAAAATTTTTACAAAGATATTATTGGCAAACATCCCGAAAAAGCGTGTTTAAAACCTAGATAATGTTAAAAGCGGACAAAACACAATAAAAATATAATATAAAGAACTTGAATAGTCATAGAATACATCAAAATTCGTTAAAATCAGTACGAATTGAAATTCTCTCAGAAAATACAAAAAAACATCTTTCATGGGCGAGTGGATTTCTAGTTGAAAAGAATAATTTGTATATCCGTAAATACTCATAATTAAAAATAAAGTCTTATATTTGAGGAAAATAAGTCAATATGAATATCTTTAATTTTACAGCAAATTTCGGAAATGAAGATGCTTGTCGCTTACATTTTAAACAAGAGAGAGATAA
>CAMZLD010000129.1 GCA_947311635.1 uncultured Flavobacteriaceae bacterium
TACAATCATTTGGTGGTACGCACCAATAAAGTAGTCTATCAAATGGAAGCGAAAGCCGTAGAATTTTTAGATTTACTAAACGAGCCAATTTAAGATTCATTATATTATGAAGTTAAAAGGAAGGAATAAAGTAAGTCCAGAGTTTAGCATGTCTTCTATGACAGACATTGTGTTTTTGTTGTTAATTTTTTTTATGTTAACATCCAATTCGCCAAATGCTTTAGATTTGCTTTTGCCAAAAGCAAAAGGAAAATCTACCAATACACAAACTGTAGCGGTTAGTATTAATAAAAAGTTGCAATATTTTATTAATAATAAACGAATAAAAGAAGCAGCTGTAGAAGCACAGATAAAAAAATTGATGAGCAAAAGCGAAAATCCTACTTTGATGCTTAGAGCAGAAGAAGGAGTGCCGATAGAAAAAGCAGTATTTGTAATGGATATTGCAAACAAAAACAAGTATAAAATTATTTTGGCAGTACGACCAAATTAGAATTAAAAGATGGCATTATTAGATACCACACATAAACGAAAATCTGCAATATACACCACTATTATTATGCTGTTGTTGTTGATTTCTATTTTCTTCTTCGGAATGACCTACCTTGATCCGCCAGAAGAATATGGTATTGCTGTAAATTTTGGCACAACCACCACAGGTAGTGGTGATATACAACCAACAGAACCGATAAAATCAATACCATTAGACCAACCTAATGAGCCTACTGAGGCTGTAGAAGAAGTTGTAGAACAACAAGAGGAAGCTACACCATCTGCAACAGAAAATGTGTTGACACAGGATACAGAAGAGGCTATTGCCATTAAAAAAGCCAAAGCAGAAAAGCGACGCAAAGCAGCTGAAGCTAAAAAATCAGCTGAAGCCGAAGTACGTAAAATTCGTGAGCAAAAAGCCGCCGAAGAAAAAGCTCGAAAAGAACGCGAAGAAAAGCAAAAAAAATTAGATGCCATGATGGGAGGTTTAAATACTTCAAGTGGTAATCAATCTGGAGGTGAAGGCCCAAATGATGGCCCCGGAGATAAAGGGCAAATAGATGGTGATTTGTATGCCAATAGTTATTACGGAAAGGGCAAAGGACAAGGAAGTGGTGGTTTGGGTTACGGTCTTAAAAACCGCCATAAAAGAACCAATGCATCATACCAACAAGAGTGTAATGCAGAAGGTAGAATCGTAGTTCAAATTACTGTGAATAAAACAGGAAAAGTAACGCAAGCTAAATATATTTCAAAAGGAAGCACCGCCTCAGACCCTTGCTTAATTGCACCTGCGTTAAAAACAGCAAAATCCTTTAAGTGGAATGCCGATAGCAATGCGCCAAACGCTCAAGTAGGGTTTGTGGTTATTAACTTTACTTTAGGACAATAATGACATATAAGCAAACAGTTGCTTGGATGTTTTCTAGATTGCCAATGTATCAAAGGCAAGGTAAAACTGCTTTTAAAAAAGATCTTACCAATAGTTTAACTTTTTCAAAACACTTAAAATTTCCAGAACAAAGATTTAAAAGTATTCATGTGGCAGGCACTAACGGAAAAGGCTCTACAAGTCATATGTTAGCTTCTGTTTTACAAGAAGCAGGTTACAAAGTAGGTTTGTACACATCACCACACTTAAAAGACTATCGAGAGCGTATTAAAATAAACGGAAAGCCCATTTCTAAAAAAAGGGTAAAACGCTTTATACATAAAAATAAAGTATTTCTAGAAACACATCAACTATCTTTTTTTGAAATGACTGTTGGTTTGGCATTTCATTACTTTGCAAAAAAAAAAGTAGATATTGCCATCATAGAAGTAGGATTAGGTGGTCGTTTAGACTCTACCAATATCATTACACCATTAGTTTCTGTGATTACCAATATTGGTTTAGATCACACTCAAATGCTTGGAAATACATTGCCAGAAATTGCTTTTGAAAAAGCAGGAATTATCAAACCAACTATTCCTGTAGTAATAGGAGAATTTCAAAAAGATGTGATTTCTGTTTTTAAAAAGCAAGCTGAAATTAATAAAGCAAAACTTTATATCGCTTCAAATGAAATTATAAAAAAGTATCCTACAGATTTATTAGGTAATTATCAAACGCATAATGTAAAGACAGCTGTAAAAACTATAAAATCACTACCTAAAAGCTTTACAATATCTAATGAAAATATTATAAACGGATTACTATCTGTTGTTAAAAACACACGCCTTTTAGGACGATGGCAAGTATTGCAAGCACAGCCAAAAATAGTTTGTGATACAGCTCATAATAAAGAAGGACTAACGGTTGTTTTAAAACAAGTAGCAAAACAACAAAAACGACAATTACACATTGTTTTAGGTGTTGTTAATGATAAAGATTTAGAGTCGATATTGCCGTTATTTCCAAAAGAAGCACATTACTATTTTTGTAAACCAAGTGTTCCGCGAGGGTTAGATGTTTTAATACTCCAAAAAAAAGCAGTTGCTTTTGGATTGAGGGGAGAGGCTTTTAACTCTGTAAATCAAGCAACTAAAGTTGCCAAAAATGCAGCATCAAAAGATGATTTTATTTTTATAGGAGGCAGTACATTTGTAGTAGCAGAAGTTGTGTAATATTTTTACTAAAAAGCTTTGTCAAAACAAAAAAGCCTTATATATTTGCAATCCAATTTAGGGGCAATTAGCTCAGTTGGTTCAGAGCACCTCGTTTACACCGAGGGGGTCGGGGGTTCGAATCCCTCATTGCCCACATCAAATTAAAATCTGCACATTTGTGCAGATTTTTTTATTTCCAAAACAACGAAAGCTTGCTTTCAGGAAGTTTTGGAAATAAAAAAATCAACATGCCTTAGCATGCAAGATTTTAGTTTGCAGAAGTGGTTTCAAAAAGGGATCAACGCAGTTGAATCCCGAGCTAGCTTTCGTTGTTTGGAAATAAAA
>CAMZLD010000130.1 GCA_947311635.1 uncultured Flavobacteriaceae bacterium
AGTAGATAAATTGGTCATTAACAATCATAACATTCCAAAAACGAATGATGTGGTTTTAAAACTAGAAAGCGAAACACAATTTAGCCTTCAATTAGATGCTAACCGCTGTGGTGGTGCTATGAAACTGTCTAACAAAAAAATTAGTATCGACAACCTAATGAGATGTACAAAGATGTGTTGTGACTCTCAATTTTCTATGGCAGTAGTTCAAGCATTAGGTATGGTTGAAACCTACACGATTAAAGACAATACTTTTGTATTAAAAGGACCAAATAATACACGTATTTATTTTAAAGAATTTATAAAACTAGCAAGTACTAATGATTCGCCACAAACACCTTACTTTATTGATGGTGATCTATTGGTAACTTTTAATAATTTTATAACTGAAAAAGAAGCAACCCAATTTATAAAGCAAAAAGGTTTAAAATTAGACAAGTACCTTACCAATAGAACAGGTTTAAGAATTGCTTTGGTAAAAGTACCCAAAGGAAAAGAGCTGTTTTGGGTAACGGAATTATCAAAAAGTGAATACATCAAAACTGTAGAAGTCAATAGTGTTGTTTCCATTAATAATAACAATGATGTTGTTAGTAGTACAAGTGTTTCTGAAAGTGACAATCCCTTTATTAACATTACCAAAACAGTTTGCTACGGAAGATGCCCTGCATACAGTATGAAAATATATAAAGATGGCACCATAGAATACCATGGCAATCGATTTGTAGAAACTATAGGAGAAGCTAATTTTTCTGTTCATCCAAAAAAAGTTAAATACCTATTTGATGCCATTGATAAAATTTCTTTTAACAAATTTAAAGACGAATATGATGGTAACATTACAGATATTCCTAGTACATACATTGAATACAAAGGAAAAAAAATAAAGCTACGCTATCACATTCCGAAGGAATTAAAAAATCTTTCTCAAACTATACATCAATTTGCTATTTCAACAGGACATATTCATGCAGCAACAAAAACAAAATAAAATACCTGTCTATTTTGTACCTGGATTAGCGGCAAACACCTCTATTTTTGAATATATCAAGTTAAATAAAGACACTTTTGAAATGTACTATTTACCTTGGTTAATGCCCTTAGCTAAAAACGAAACGATTGAGGCCTATGCGCTACGCATGACGTTAAAGATAAAACATAAAAATCCTGTTTTAGTAGGTGTTTCCTTTGGAGGTATTATGGTGCAAGAAATGAGCAATCATATTGCTACAAAAAAAACAATCATCATATCTAGTGTAAAGACAGATTTAGAGCTTCCGAAGCGATTAAAATTTGCACAAAAATCGAAAGCGTATAAATTATTTCCTAGTAAAGCATTAAATAATATCGAAAATCTCACAAAATATACCTTCGGAAAGACGGTTCAAAAACGCTTAGATTTATACAATAAATATATGTCTATGCGAACACCTTTATATTTAGATTGGGCTATTTACAATGTATTACATTGGAAACAAAAAATACCTCAAAAAGATTTGATTCACATTCATGGAGATGCAGATCAAGTTTTTCCTATTAAACATATCAAAAACTGTATTCGAATTGAAGGCGGTACACACGTTATGATTTTAAACAAAGCAAAAAAAATTACTACCTTCATCGAAAATTACAGTAAAAAATAATATTATGAACAAGCCAATATCATACCTCGCACTTTTAAGCATTATTATAGTTAGCTCTATTTTTATCAATGCCAAACAGCAAACAACGATACAAGATAACCTTCCTGATACAGCTAATTTTGATAATACTTATGAAATACATGCTATAAAAATGCCATCCTATTTAGAATTTGCTAGTGAAGCAGTGCCTTTAGAGATAGACGATGTAAAAAACAGAGTTGACAGAGAGCTTCATGTTAACACCTATTGGCAATCTAATAGTTTGTTATTATTTAAACGTGCAAGTCGTTTTTTTCCTATCATAGAACCTATTTTACAACAACAAGGTGTGCCTGACGATTTTAAATATTTGGCTGTAATTGAAAGTGGTCTTACCAATGCAAAATCGTATGCTGGTGCCAAAGGAGTTTGGCAATTTATGAAAAGTGCTTCTAAAGAAAACAACTTAGAAGTCAACGCCAATGTTGACGAGCGCTATAACTTAGAAAAAGCAACAGTTGCTGCATGTAACTATTTAAAAAGTGCTAAAAAAAGATTAGGCAGTTGGACACTTGCTGCAGCTGCATATAATGCTGGTAGATCTGGAATTATTAGAAGGTTAGACAAACAAATGGTGAATACATATTATGATTTACTTTTAGGCGAAGAAACTTCTAGATATGTACCTAGAATTATTGCGCTAAAAGAAATTATGCAGCACCCTAAACAATATGGTTTTCATTTTGATTCTGAAGATTTATACCATCCAATACCAACATATACTGTAGAAGTAGATACAACGGTTACAAATCTTGCGCGTTTTGCAAAAGGTTTTGGTATCAACTATAAAGAATTAAAAATTCAGAATCCGTGGTTACGTGAAAATAAATTAAATAATAAATCTAGGAAAAAATATTACATCAAAATTCCGCAATAAAATCATGAAAATGAGTGTAGCTACAGTAGTTATTTTAATTCTTATCGGTATTGCCGCTGGATTGCTTAGTGGTATGGTAGGTGTAGGTGGCGGTATTATTATGGTACCATTATTTGTTTTTTTATTGGGCTATTCACAACATGGCGCACAAGGCATGAGTTTGGCTGTCATGTTACCGCCTGTCACTTTTTTAGCGGTATACAACTATCATAAAACAGGAGAATTAGACTGGAAAATGGCTTTAATTGTCTCTGTGTCTTTTATTCTTGCAGGTTATTTTGGTTCAAAATTTGCAATGAAAATTAATGAAGTACTCTTAAAAAAAATATTTGGCTTTATCATGCTTTTTGTAGCCATTAAACTTATATTCTTTAGTAAATAAATTGATTATGAAATTAAAAATATTGTTTTTCCTATTCGTGTTTGGTTTAGTAAAAACGTATGCTCAAAATAGAACGCAACCAATATTAAATGCTAAAGAAAGAAATGCTGTAAATCAATATATCATTTTCACCAACAATTGCAATCATTATTTAAATACGGTAAGTAATGTCTTAAATCAATTTAACAATAGACTAAACAAGACCTATGAAGCCATTGCAAAAGAACCTTCTTTTGAAAATGTGGCATTTCAAAAAAAGAAATTTAACCCTCAATTAACAACCATTAAATTTGAAATAACAGAAGCTTACAATAAAACAAAAGCGTTTAAAAAAGACCTTCCTAAAAAACGCTTTTTGTTATTAGACCAAGAGTTAGATAAAATATACAAGCAAACAAAAAAACTAAAACAGCAATACAATACACTACTTCAAAAAAATAAAGAAGAAATTTTTTCAGATGCTGCCTTTAAGCCCATCTACAGTATTTTACAAAACATCACTTTAGTTTGTGAAACCTTTGTTGATATAAATTATTCGTTTTCGATAGCTTCTGTAATTTTTTATGGCAAGCAAACAGCATTAACACCATTACTTGCATACTTAAATGATAAAGCCGCAAAAACCAAAGATTTAATTATGGGTGTTCGTCAGCAAAACAAAAAGAACGTCACGTTGTTTTATAATAACTTTAAATCGTTAAAACCATATTCTATAACACAAAATGATATAGTACAGTTGAATGCTAAAGGGATTCAGATAACTTTACAACAATTAAAAAATAATTATTACAGTAGCATCCTTAAATCATATCAAAAGATAACTCAAGTTACCGAAACCTATCTAAATAAAGATAAAAATAACTTGGTCTATATACGTACACTAAGCAAGCTTATTAAAGAGTTTGATTATCAAGCTACCAAATCTGGCATTGCTTATTTATACAATGACTTGGTTAGCAAATCTTCTAAAGTAAATTATAAACTTTTTGTAGAAGAGCCTTTACCTTTTGGTTACTGGCTACCAAAAAATTATAAAAAAAACCTTCAAATAGCACTTCCGAAGAAAGAAAATATTCAAGTTACAAATGTACCTACAATTGGAATTCAAAGTAAAGCTACTACTAGCAAATTACCGCAAACAACTCCAAAAGTATTTGTTAAGAACGATACCAAGACCTTGTATGGCGCCAAAACAAATAATTTAGTACTATTGCTAGATGTATCTAGATCAATGCATCAAGATAATAAACTACCGCTGCTTAAAAATTCAATTATAGATTTGGTTAACATTATGCGTCCAGATGATAAAATTGCCATTATTGTATATTCTGGAGAAAGCAAAATAATTCTTACCTCAACAACGGTTGCTGATAAAGATAAAATTTTAAAAGCCATAGAAAAACTCACTTCTGCAGGTGGAACAAATGTAACAACGGGCCTACGATTGGCCTATAATGTGGTATTAGAAAACTATACAAACAGTAGCAACAACAAAATTATTTTGGCTACAGATGGTGATTTTAAAATCACAACCTACCTCCATAAGTTAATTACCCAAAACGCTAAAAAAGATATTGATGTTTCGGTTTTTCACTACGGAAATAATTCTGAAACACCACACTTAAATAATTTAAAAACCATTGCTACCCTAGGAAATGGTCATTTTAAACATATTAATTCTAAAGCAGATGCTACAAAAGCTTTGATCTTAGAAGCCAAGCAAAAAATATAATTATTCTATTGTTATTTTCTTACCTAAAAACTTGGGTTGTTTATTAAACAATAAATCTACAAACACTTTTACTCTAGCAAATTTTTCTCGCAGGTTGGTTTTAAAACCATAACGCGAATGAACATTTTTTGCATTGTAACCAATAGCTTTAATTCCTTTAGAATTTGCAAGATAAATAGCCCTTTCGTTATGAAATTTTTGAGATATTATAATAAATTTGGAAAGACCAAAAATTTCTTTTGCACGTACCATAGAATCTAAAGTTCTAAAACCAGCATAATCCAAAAAAATCTTGTTTGCAGGTATACCTGCTTTTATCAAATCTTCTTTAAAAGCAGTAGGCTCATCATAGTCTTTAATACCATTATCTCCACTTACTAAAACAAACTGTATTTTACCAGCGTTGTAAAGTTTTATTGCAGCTTCTAGTCGGTATTTGTAATACAAATTGATATGTCCATTTTGTAAAATTTTGGAAGTGCCAAGTAGCAAACCAACCGAATGTTTGGGTATCTTTTTTAATGTTGTATAGGTCTTTCCTTTGGCTGTAGAAATGATAATAGAATTACTTAAATATATGGACAGCAATGCAAACAAAAAGAACATAAAAATACCAAAACTAATTTTTTTTAGCATAAGGCTCGCTTTGCTTTATTATAATCGGCTACAATTTCATGCAAGATTTCGGCTGCTGGTTGTATGCTATGAATCAAACCTGCAATCTGACCAATTTCTAATTCGCCTTGCTCTAAATCGCCTTCAAACATTCCTTTTTTTGAGCGCGCTCTTCCTAGTAAAGCTTTTAAATCTTCTGTACTAGGATTTTTTGTGTACAATTCTTGAATGGCATTAAAAAAATCATTTTTTAATAATCGCACTGGCGCTAATTCTTTTAAAGTAAGTTGTGTATCTCCATCTTTGGCTTTGACGACTTCTTGTTTAAAAAGAATATGTGCAGAAGATTCTTTACTTGCTACAAAACGACTTCCTATTTGAACACCATCTGCACCCAAGACCATGGCAGCAAGCATTCCTTTTCCTGTTGCAATACCGCCAGCTGCAATTAAAGGTATATTAAGCTGCTCACGTACCATAGGAATTAATGTAAATGTGGTTGTTTCTTCTCGTCCATTATGACCTCCCGCTTCAAAACCTTCTGCTACCACGGCATCTACTCCTGCTGCTTGTGCTTTTAAAGCAAATTTTACGCTACTTACTACATGTACAACCGTAATGCCTTTGTCTTTTAAAAAAGATGTCCAAGTTTTTGGGTTTCCTGCCGAAGTAAAAACAATTTTAACATCTTCAGAAATAATAATATCCATAATTTTTTCAATTTCTGGATATAACATAGGCACGTTGACACCAAAAGGCTTGTTGGTTGCTTTTTTACACTTCTGAATATGTTCTTTTAGCACTTCTGGATACATAGAACCAGCACCAATAAGCCCAAGGCCTCCTGCATTTGAAACTGCAGAAGCAAGTTTCCATCCACTATTCCAAATCATGCCAGCTTGTATGATTGGATGTTTGATTTTAAAAAGTTGAGTGATTTTATTGTTTTTCATTTATTCTTTCAGAATCTTAAATGTTTTTACACCATTTTCATTTTGAATAGTAAGAATATACAAGCCTTGCGTTAAATCTTTTACATTCATTGTAATAGATTCTGAAAAAATTTGCTGACTTATTTTTCGACCCAAACTATCAAAAAGAGTTACCTTTCCATAGGTTGCTTTTAAATGCTCTATATGCAGTACATCTGTTGTAGGGTTTGGATAAATATGAACCGTTTCATTTTGGTATTCTTCAACAGCCAATGCTGTATTTAAAGTAGCTTGTAAATCTGGAATACCATAGCCTAACAAATAATCTGGACTTGAAAACTGTGATGCAGATTCTCGTACCAATTGCATAATTTCTACATTACTTTTTGTTGGTAATGCTTGCCATAAACACACCACGCCACCAGTTAAAATAGGAGAACTAAAAGAAGTACCTGATGCGGTTATAATACTATTATTTTTATCGATAACAGCACTTGCAGATCCTTGTGCTGCAACATCTGGTTTAATGGTTGGCTGAAAAGCACTTCCTTGTGAACTGAAACTTACATAATTACCACTAGCATCAACGGCACCAATGCTTAAAATATTTGGAGAATCTGCAGGAGCTCCTACTCCACTTGCACCAGAATTACCTGCTGAATTTAAAAGTAACATGCCTTTTTCTGAAGCTATATTTGCACCACGAGTTATAAAAGCTGTTTGGCCATCTAATTGCGCATCTGTATAGTTATAATTAGGATTGTCAAAAGTTTTATAACCCAAAGATGTGTTAATAACATCTACCCCTAAACTATCTGCACGTTCTGCAGCAGCTACCCAGAGGCTTTCTTCAATTGGACCTTCTGGTATAGCGTCTTCTGTTCTAAAAAGATAGTATTTTGCATCTGGTGCGGTACCTACAAATTGCCCTGCAATATAACCTGCCATAGTGCTTAAAACTTCGGTTCCGTGTTGACTTGCGACACTTGCATAGACGTCATTCGTTTTGTCTAGAAAATCATAACCTCCCATTAAATTTCCTGCATCGCGTAGTCTTTGAAAAGCGCCCATGGTATTTACATTCGGAAAACCTGCATCTATCACAGCAACGGTCATTCCTGCACCTGTATAATTTGATAAATGCAATTGATCTCCGTTTATCATTTGAATCTGATTTGAAGCATTTCCGTAGTTAAAAACTGTTCTTAAACTCCGTTCTCTTTCAAATTTAGAAATTATTGGTGCTTGTGTACGAACATTTAAACTTCGGTCTGCATATTCTACACTTGCAACAAAACTAAGATTTAATAAATTAGCAATATCTGTTTGTAAACCTTGTACATGTACTGCATTAAACCATTTAGAGCGCGTTAATACTGTAATACCTGTACTAGCTGCTATTTGTGCTTCATAATTAGGATTTATTGGTACATCTCTTGCATCAATGGCAACATTGTGTGCTGCTTTTCTATCAATAGCTTTTTGTGTAAGAATACTAATAGGGTTTGCAATAGAAGCAGCTACGTTTTGTTTGTCTGTAAAATACACCCAAGCATCTTCTTGCCCAAAAGAAAAAAAGCAGGTGAAAAGTAATATTATACTAAGTAGTTTTAGTTTCATAAGAGATGTTTTTTAAGAAAGTTTATTCAAAGTTACGAAATTACTCCAGAACCTAGCAATTCATCTTCTAAATACCAAGCTACAAATTGCCCTTCTTGAATGGCAGATTGTTTCTTTTTAAATGCTACATACATTCCCTTTTCAAATTGATATAATGTTGCTTTTTCTAGTACTTGTCGATAGCGAATACGCGCCATGACTTGCATGCTTTCTCCACTTTTTAATTGTACATCTGGTCGTACCCAATGTACTTCTGCATTGCTTACAAATAAGGTGTTTCTATAAATTCCTGGGTGATTTTTCCCTTCTCCAACATAGATAACGTTTTCTTTCACATCGGTTTCTATGACAAATAAGGGCTCTTTAGTACCACCTACTGCTAAGCCTTTTCGTTGACCTTTGGTAAAATAATGCGCACCTTGATGCTTGCCAACAAATTTTCCGTCAGTTAAGGTATAAGTTGGTTTTTCTGCAAAATATGCCAATTCATTTTCTTTTGAAATAAATCTTGGTATTGGTCTTTTATAGTATTGAAATGTTGAAGGAATTTGAACAATTACACCTTCTTTGGGTTGTAATTTTTGCTGTAAAAAATCGGGTAATTTCACTTTACCAATAAAACACAAACCTTGAGAATCTTTTTTATCTGCTGTAATTAAATCTTGCTCGGCAGCAATTTTACGCACTTCTGGCTTTGTTAATTCTCCTATCGGAAATAGTGAAGTTGCCAACTGCTGTTGTGATAATTGACATAAAAAATACGACTGATCTTTGTTAGCATCTCTGCCTGCTTTGAGTTGAAAAAAGGTTTCTCCATTTTTTTTAATGGATGTTTTTCTACAATAATGACCAGTTGCAACAAAATCGGCACCTAAATCTAAGGCAATTTTTAAAAAGACATCGAATTTTATTTCGCGGTTACATAAAACATCTGGATTGGGTGTTCTGCCTTTTTCATATTCGGCAAACATATAATCTACAATTTTTTCTTTGTATTCTTTACTAAGATCTACTGTTTGAAAAGGAATGCCTAGTTTTTCTGCAACCAGCATAGCATCATTACTATCTTCTAACCAAGGGCAATCATTAGAGATTGTTACAGAATCATCATGCCAGTTTTTCATAAACAAGCCTATAACTTCATAACCCTGCTCTTTTAATAAGTATGCTGCAACACTAGAATCTACGCCGCCAGAAAGACCAACTATAACTCTTTTCATTTCTTTAAATTGAAGTGCAAAGGTACCAATTTGTTTTGAGATAAATAGATGCTAAAATCAATCTGATTTTGCTTGAAAAGCTTTTTGGCTTACGGCCTCACCATCACTATAAAAAGTCCAGTCGCCCGTTTTTTTTCCATGGGTATAAAAACCTTCTACAGTTAGATTGCCTTTTAAATCGAAATATTTTAAAGCACCATGCATAGTGCCGTTTTGATAATTTAAGTCTTCTATAAGCGCATTGGTATCTGAATAACGCTTAAAATTACCATCTAATTTACCATTTTTATAATGTGATATTTCTGTTGGCTTTCCTGTTTTATAAAAAACTTTATAAACGCCATCACGTTTTCCGTTTTTGTAATTTTCTTCTATCAACAAATGCTTTCCATCTGATTGAAAATAGAGCCACTTTCCTTCTCTATCTTTACCCTTCATAAGTCCTTCGCTTTCTTTTTTTCCAGAGTTAACATTGTAAAACGTCACTTTTGAAGTACCATCTGCATTAAATGCTTTAACAATTATAGGGAACTTTGAATGTCTTGCAGAATAAAACTTAAAACTTCCTATTTCTTTTCCTGCTACAAACTGTCCTTCATAGCGAATACGATTATTTTGGTGGTATTTTTTCCACAAACCTGTGCGCTTGCCATTTGCATCCATCTGGTTAATAACCTCATCTTGTGCAAAAGCGCTAAAAGCAATAAATAATGCGAAGAAAACTAAAACAATTCTTTTCATATAAACTTAACGTATAATTTCGTTTTAGAGTATGCAATAACTATTCCAAAGGAATGGTTTTTAACCAATTGATAAATTGGGTTCTTTCTTGTTTAGATAAAACTGCGTCTTGATGAATAATTGTATACGATTTTAAGGGCATTTCGCCTTCTACTACTTCTTCTTCCATTTCTTCAATTTTATGCTTTTTCTTTTTTACGGAATATGTATTCCATTCAGAAAAATTTAACTCTTCTTTCGCTTCATTAATATGTTGTTTCAACATCCAAGAAACAGGTGCAATATTATTGTACCATGGATAGGCTGTATTGTTAGAATGGCAATCAATACAAGAATTTTGCAATATTTTAGCTATGTTTTGCGGCACTTCGACACTATTTAGAAGGTGATCTTTACTTTTAGTTTTTTCGATGTTTTTTTCTGGTCGAATAAATTGAATGAGCACAAATAATAGCGCTACATACGGAAGGAATTTTTTTACACGTTTCATTTTTATTAAATTTGGAATAAATCTACACATTTTTCATGAATAGGCAAGAAATAGAACAGTATTTAGAATCAATAAACCATTCAATTGCTAAACGAAAAGAAGCAACAACCTATTTCTTTAAACAACCTTCATTAACACCTCTAATTTTAGAAATTGCCTTTACGGTTGATAGCAAGATTTCGACAAGAGCCACATGGCTTTTAGAATTTATGACAAGAGAACATATAACCTTTATTTTACCATATTTAGATTTATTTTGTAAAAACATGAAACATGTTTATCAAGATGCTTCGGTGCGTCCTATTGCCAAAATTTGCGAACACCTAATTGAAGCTTATTACAAAGAAAATTCCGAAGTAAAAAAACACCTAACAGCATCATATAAAGAACAAATTACTGAGCTTTGTTTTGATTATCTAATTAGCAACCAAAAAGTAGCAGCAAAAGCCTACAGTATGAATGTTTTATTCTTATTGGGCAAAGAAACAGATTGGATTCACCCAGCTTTGAAACAAATTTTACAGCGTGATATCAACACAGAAAGCGCTGCATTTAAAGCAAGGGCTAAACAAATTCTTAAAAAAATAGCTTAATTAATTCACAATAACTATAGAATCTTATTAAAAATTAAATGTATTTTTGTGTGCATAAATCTATGCAATGAAACTAACTCAACTTAATGCCATTTCTCCTATAGATGGCAGATACCGAAACAAAGTATCAAATTTAGCCACCTATTTTTCTGAACAAGCCCTTATTAAATACCGCGTTCATATAGAAATAGAATATTTTATTGCTTTGTGTGAATTGCCTTTGCCCGAATTAAAATCTTTCGACAACAACCTTTTTAATGATTTAAGAAATATTGTTTCTAATTTTTCTTCTGAAGATGCTTTAGAAATTAAAAAAACGGAAAGCATCACCAATCATGATGTAAAAGCGGTAGAATATTTTGTAAAGGCTAAGTTTGACGAATTAAGTTTGCAAAAACACAAAGAGTTTATCCATTTTGGATTAACATCTCAAGACATTAACAATACAGCCATTCCTTTATCATTATTTGAAGCTTATAAAGATGTATATCGTACAGATCTTGCAAAACTAATTGATGCCATAGAAGATTTAGCAACTCAGTGGAAAGAGGTGCCAATGCTAGCAAGAACACATGGTCAACCTGCATCACCAACACGTTTAGGAAAAGAATTTCAGGTTTTTGCCGAACGCCTAAAACAACAAAAAAAATTATTGCTTCAAATACCTGCCGCAGCTAAATTTGGTGGCGCAACTGGTAATTTCAATGCGCATAAAGTTGCCTATCCAAACATAGATTGGAAAGCTTTTGCAACTAATTTTGTAGAAAATAAATTGGGTTTACATCATTCGTTTCCTACAACTCAAATAGAGCATTATGACCATATGGCAGCTTTTTTTGATGCACTAAAACGTATTAACACCATTATCATCGACTTAAATAAAGACATTTGGACCTACGTTTCTATGGATTATTTTAAGCAAAAAATAAAAGAAGGCGAAGTTGGATCTTCTGCCATGCCACACAAAGTAAATCCTATAGATTTTGAAAATTCGGAAGGAAACCTAGGCATTGCAAATGCTCTTTTTGAGCATTTGTCTAGCAAATTACCCATATCTAGATTACAACGCGATTTAACAGACTCTACAGTATTAAGAAATATTGGTGTGCCTTTTGCACATACCCTTATTGGGTTTACCTCAACAATTAAAGGTTTGCACAAATTAGTGCTAAATCCAAATAAAATTGCCTTAGATTTAGAAAATAATTGGGCAGTTGTTGCAGAAGCAATTCAAACCATTTTAAGAAGAGAAGGTTTTTTAAATCCTTATGAAGCCTTAAAAGGTTTAACAAGAACCAATACAAAAATCACACAAGCTTCTATTGCTTCTTTTATAGATGACTTAGATGTAACAGAAGCTATAAAATCTGAATTAAAAACAATAACACCTTCAAATTATACCGGTATTTAAAAATGAAAATCAATAACCTCATCTTTATTTTTTTAACAATCATTCTGTTAGCAGCATGTAGTCAATCAACAAACAAAGCAGATCGTTTTAAGAACGGTAATTTTGAAATTCCGGCAGGTGATACGTATGGAAAAACAATTATCATTCGTAAAGACACATTACAAATTGAATTGTATGAGAAAAGAATGGACTCTTTAAGTATACATTGGAAAGATAATTTTAATTATACGCTACAAATGTTAAACCCAAAACGTGAGATTGACAAAGATCCAATACATGTTCGTATTACAGGTTTAAAGGAAAAATCATACGATTTTGAAGCTGTAATTGGGCATTCTAACTTTAAGCAAAAAGGCACAATTTATATCTTAGAAAAAGAAGAATAATTGAAATTAATATTGGTAGAAATACCAGTATTGGTATTGATTTTAATATCTAAGGCTAAAACCTATTATGTGTAGTTGAGTATCTTTTTAAGTTTTCGACTGCGCTCAAACTGACAAGCTACAAATAAAAATCACTTTACATACTTGGTCTTTTTCATAAAACTAAGCACCACAAAACCACCAATAAAGAAAAAAGCCAAAACTAAAACAGATGTACGCATTGAGCCCGTAATTGACAAAGCAAAACCAAAGGAAAGTGTACCAATTACAATGGCTAATTTTTCGGTAACATCATAAAAACTAAAATACGTTGCATTGTCAAAAGTATCTTCTGGTATTAATTTAGAATAGGTAGAGCGTGCCAAGGTTTGTGTTGCGCCAAGAACCAAGCCTAATAAAGCACCTAGGGCATAGAAATAGATATCTACATTCGGACTTTCTCCCGGTAATAAATAAGCTATAAAACAAACCAATACCCAAATTGCAATCGTGATTTTTAATGTTTTAATATTCCCTATTTTTTTTGAAATATTAGAAAACAAATAAGCACCCACAATGGCAACCAATTGAATTAATAAGATGGTCACAATTAAATTCATTGTTGGCAAACCCAACTCTTCATCTCCAAATTTACTTGCCAATACAATAATGGTTTGAATACCCGCACTTATCAAGAAAAAAGTTAATAAAAAAACTGCAATTACGGGCTGCTTTACAACATCATTAAAAACTTTCTTCAGCTCTCTAAAACCTTTAAATATAACATCTCTTTCTGGTTTTCGTTTAAAACTATTGTTTGGTAATTTACTAAAAGTGTATTGTGCAAAACCAAGCCACCATATACCAACCAATACAAACGCATATTGAAATACTTTTATAGGTGGTTTTTCTCCTGCTACCAAAGCATGATCTACAAAACCATACCATTGTGGAAATTGTATCATAGTGATAATAAATACCAATAATATTACCGAGCCTACATAGCCATGTATAAAACCTTTAGCACTCACTTTATCATGATCTTCTGGATACGCTACTTCTGTTAAAAAAGCATTATAAAACACCAAACTACCCCAAAAACCTATACTTGCTAAAATAGAAAAAGTAACACCTACCCAAAGACGATCTATACTATCAAAAAAGTACAATGACATTACTGATAAAGAGCCTAGCAAGCAAAAAAACTGCATAAAGCGCTTTTTGTTTCCCATATAATCTGCAATACTAGAGAGCATTGGTGATAATATGGCAACTACTAAAAAAGAAAATGATAAAGTATACGAATACAATACTGTATTGTTCCAATGGGTTCCTAAAAAGGAAACCGTTGCATCTTTACCACCGGTAATCATTCCGTAAAACAACGGAAAAACAGCAGTTGTAATTACTAGTGGATAAACCGAATTTGCCCAGTCATAGAAAGCCCAAGCTTTAATTAATTTTTTATCGCCTTTTTGTAATGTTTTGCTCATAAGTTAAAAATAAAAAACCGCCCGAAAATTTAGGACGGCTTAAATATACTATTTTTTTATTTTACTTATTGCCCAATAGTTTGTGCATTGTACTTTTTAGCATAAGCAACTGCTGTTGGTAAATATGCTTTTAAATCTGCAATCCTTGAAGCATTAGAAGGGTGCGTGCTTAAAATTTGAGGTGGTGCTTGTCCTGCTCCTGCTCTTTGGCTCATGCGTACCCAAACCTCTGCCGCTTCGTTTCCGTCATATCCTGCCATTAACATAAATACCAAACCTAAACGATCTGCTTCACGCTCATGCGTTCTACTAAAAGCCAACATTCCTAATTGAGAACCAATTCCGAAGGCTTGATTCCAAATTTGGGTGCTTTTACTATTACGAGTTCCTAAGGCAACTGCAATACCACCCAATTGTTGTAACATACCTTGAGACATACGCTCTTGACCGTGCTTTGCAAAAGCATGCGCAACCTCGTGCCCCATGATTGCCGCAACTCCATTAACATTCGCTGCAATTGGCATAATACCTGTATAAAAAACTACTTTACCTCCAGGCATACACCATGCGTTTATTGTTTTATCTTCAATTAAATTAAACTCCCAACGGTAGCTATTTGCTTCTCCTTGCATGCCATTGGCACGCATAAAACGATCTACCGCTTTAGAAATTCGTAACCCTACATCTTTAATTTGTTTAGATTGTACTGCATTTGTAGAAATTTTATTTTCTTTTAAAAAACCAGCATATTGAGCAAAACTAGAAGGTAACACTTGTGCATCACTTACTACATTAAATCTTTTTCTGCCTGTAATTGGTACTTTACTACAGCTTATGATAAACATGGTAACAAGTAGTAAGGAAAGTCCTTTTTTCATTTTTCTTTTTTTTAAATTAATATTAACGTTCTATAAAAATACAAATTCTATCTTTACATACAAAATGTATTTGATGACAATTGAAAAGAAGCAAAAAACGTTCCAAAAAAATCCGAATGCAATTCCGAGGTTACTTATCAATACAGGAAAGGCTTTACAATTTTTTTCTTCGGAAATTACAGTACGTTATTGTGCTAAATTATTTACCACACCTATTCGACATAAAACGCCAAAAGGAGAGTTGCTAATGCTTGAAACTAGTAAAAAAGAACAAATTAAAATTTCTGAAATTGAAAAAACAATTCAAATTTATAAAAATGGAAGCGAAAATAATTCAGAAAAAATACTACTTGTTCATGGCTGGTCTGGCAGAGGTACTCAATTACACAAAATTGCAGCTGCCTTAAAAAGCGACTATCAAGTCATTTCTTTTGATGGTCCTGCGCACGGATTATCTACTGGTAAAACAACGATAATGCCAGAATTTGTTAAAACCATTCATGCTATTGATAAAAAATACGGTCCTTTTACGGCAGCAATTGGGCATTCTTTTGGAGGCATGGCGCTTTTAAGAGCAAAAAAAGAAAATGCTTCTTTTAAAAAATTGATTACAATTGGTATTGCAGATTCTATTGTTGACATTACAACAAATTTCATAAAAATGATGGAATTAAAACCCAAAATAGCAGTAAAATTAAAACAGTTTTTTGATAACAAACACCAGATAGATTTAGAAACATATGCTAGCAATATAAGTGCAAAAGATGTATACATACCAACATTGGTTATACATGATAAAGATGATGCAGATGTGCCTGTAAGTTGTGCTATAAATGTTCGACAAAATCTTAAAAATGGTGAAATGCTTCTTACAAAAGGATTGGGACATAGACGCATCTTAAAAAATAAAGAAGTCATTAATAGTATGATTACATTTATAAAGTCATAAAAAAATGAAAAAAATAGTATTTATAGTCATCGTTGCATGTGTAAGTGTTACCTGTACAAGTACGGCTCAAAAAAACTCAAATACGAAACCTATGGAATTTAAAGTACAAAAAACCGACGCACAATGGAAAGCCAAATTAGGAGATATTTCTTATTATATTTTACGCCAAAAAGGAACCGAACGTCCAGGTAGCGGAGAATACAATCTGCTTTTTAAAGAAGGTACGTATACATGCAAAGGATGTGGTACGAAATTATTCGAATCTAATTCGAAATTTAATGCACATTGTGGTTGGCCTTCTTTTGATGATGCTATAGAAGGTACTGTATTATACAAAACCGACAAGTCATTAGCAATGCAAAGAACAGAGATACTTTGCGCCAAATGTGGCGGTCATTTAGGTCATGTTTTTAATGACGGACCTACCAAAACTGGTAAACGCTACTGTGTAAATTCTGCTTCTTTAGATTTTGAAGAAAAAGAAGATTAAAACACTGTTTAACATCTGTTACAATCAATTCTTTATCTTATTTATTACAATGAAACGTCTTGTATCTTAGACATTAATGCTTTTATTTAACACCTTTATAAGACCGTTGCAAAAGGATTACAGTCTCACAGATAATTTTTCTAATTTGAATTTTTCAGTCTAAACATTTGTAATTGTTACTTTTTTATTATTTTTAGAGAGAATATCGTTGTTTTTAATGCTCATTTTCCCTTAA
>CAMZLD010000131.1 GCA_947311635.1 uncultured Flavobacteriaceae bacterium
CTAAAAGTAAAGTTTATTTTACATTTGGTTTAATTTAAAAAGATCATATTATGAAAACACTTTATTTATTCCCAAATCGCTATAAAAAATTGGGATGGATAATTTTGCTGCCAGCATTTATTATCGGATTGATTTTATTTTTTACTGATTATGAATATCCTACTGTAGAAATTACTGTTTTTTCTCCTTTTGGAGAATCTGGTTTGTTTTCAAAGTCTATAAAATATTTTTTTAGCAATAATATTATTGATGAAATAGTTGCTGTATTATTGATAATTGGAGGTGTTTTAGTTGGTTTTTCTAAAGAGAAGATAGAGGATGAATATATTGCAAAAATAAGAATAGAATCATTGGTCTGGGCTGTTTATATAAATTATACAATTTTAATTTTGGCTATTTTATTATTATATGGTTTTAGTTTTTTACATATTCTTATCTTTAATATGTTTACGGTATTGTTTATTTTTATTATCCGATTTCAGTATTTATTATTTAAAAATAAAAAAGCGTTGAAAGATGAAAAATAATATAAAAGTACAACGTGCAATACATCATTTAACGCAGGCTCAATTGGCAGAAAAAATAGGCGTAAGTAGGCAAACCATCAATGCAATGGAACTTAATAAGTACGTACCTTCTACGTTATTGTCTTTAAAAATTAGTACCATTTTTAAGTTGCCTGTAAATGAAATTTTCTTTTTAGAAAAATCGGATTACAAATAACGTTCTTTAACAATATTTAGATGATGGTTAACATGACCTACATTGATAAACCCAATGGCTAAAACAGAAGTAGTCTCACCACTTGCAATGCCTTTTTTAAGTAGTATTTCTTCAGAAAAACTTTGAAATAATGAGATTGTTGCATTTCTAACATTATTAAAATCTGTTAGTAAAGCTGCTTTGCTTTGCGAGTTAGCTTCAGAATATGGTACATAGTCATCTTGTTCATAACCAGGTAATGGGGTTTGGTCGTTTCTTGCAAAGCGCATCGCTCTATAACTAAAAATACGTTCGGTATCGATAAGGTGTTGTAGTAATTCTTTTATGCTCCACTTGTCTTTTGCATAGGCACTGTTCATGGTGTCTTCTGAAAGATTTTCAAAAAAAGAAAGGGTTTGTAATCTATTAAATTCTAATGCTTTTAATAAAGGCAAATCATCTGCACAATCAATATAATGTTTATGATAGGTAGGCACTTTACTTAAATCAATTTCTTTTTTGTACATACAAGGCGTTTTTTACAATGACTTAAACCACTCAGCAACCAATTTGGTTTCACTAGTAGGATTGGTTTTATGAATAAATTCGTTTTTATTACTATCATAAAGATAATCCTTTTTCCAAGTATTCCAATTTTGAGCCACTTGCTCTATGCTATTGCAAACAAAAAGCACCTCTTTATTAGTGAGCGTTGGATGAATAGACATACGCACCCAACCAGGTCTTTCTACAGTACAACCTTGTAAAATTTGTTGTTCAATTTCTTTTGAAGACTGCTTGTCTACATGCAATAAAAAATGACCGTATGTGCCAGCGCAAGAACAACCGCCACGTGTTTGAATTCCGAAGCGATCATTCAATAATTTTACAATTAAATTATAATGTGCGTCTTCAATATAAAATGAAAAAATACCCAACCTGTCTTGATGCTGATTTGCTAGAATTACTAAATGCTGAATTGTAGAAAGTTTTTCAAAAATTAAGGCATTGATTTCATGCTCTCTATTCAATATGTTTTGGACACCCATTTTGTCCTTTAACTGAATTGCCAAAGCAATTTTAATGGTTTGTAAAAAAGCTGGCGTTCCGCCATCTTCGCGTGTTTCTATATCATCTATATAATCATGATCGCCCCATGGATTTGTGTATGTAACAGTTCCGCCACCGGGATTGTCTGGGACGTTGTTTTTATATAATTTTTTATTAAAAATCAATACGCCAGAAGTGCCTGGGCCTCCTAAAAATTTATGCGGCGAAAAGAAAATAGCATCTAAATAAGCATCTTTTTCTGTAGGATGCATGTTGATAGCAACATAAGGAGCAGAGCATGCAAAATCTACAAAGCAAAGTCCTCCAACTGCATGAATCATTTTGGCTATTTTGTGGTAATCTGTGGTGATGCCAGTAACGTTAGAACATGCTGTAACAGAAGCTATTTTATAAGGTCTGTCACTATATTTTTGTAGTAGTTTTTCAAAGCTTTTAAAACAAATTAATCCAGATTCTTGACATGGAATAATTTCTACATCTGCAATGGTTTCTAACCAAGATGTTTGATTAGAATGGTGCTCCATGTGTGTGATAAAGACAATGGGTTTTAGCTCTTTAGGTATGGTTGTATGCGCTTTTAAATTTTCCGAAATTTTGAGTCCTAAAATACGTTGAAACTTATTGACAACGCCTGTCATACCACTTCCTTCTGTGATTAAAACATCATTTCCATTTGCATTGACATGTTTTTTAATAAGTTTTCTTGCCTTGTGATAGGCTTGTGTCATAACCGCCCCTGTAGTAGAAGTTTCTGTGTGTGTGTTAGCAACAAATGGGCCTAATTGATGATGTAATTTATCTTCAATTGGTTTGTAAAGACGTCCACTAGCAGTCCAATCGGTATAGATAATTTCTTTTGTTCCGTAAGGAGATTCAAAAGTTTGATGGTTACCAACAATGTGTTTTCTAAATTGTTGAAAATACGTTTCAAGACTTGATGGTTTGTAAATAGGTGTATTCATAAAAAAACACGTTGGTTTGTGCCAACGTGTAAATTTATAGAAACAAAAGTTGATTTATAATAAAAAACCTTTTATATTTATTTGAATAAAGATTTAAAATCTTCTTTTTTTGAATCTTTTTTAAAATTAACAAGTCCTACTTTTAACCAATTATAGTAATCATCAACATCTGTATATTGTTTTTCTGTATTCAGTACTTCTAATGTGTTATTGAAGTTATTTGTTTTTAATAAAACATAATACGGTTGTGAGGCGGTTTCAAAATTAATAGCTTCAAAAGTAGACCATAAATCACCAACAGTTTTTATTTTTTTAATATTACCATTGTTTTTAATAAAATTGAATTGTTTTTCTTTTGGCAAGGGTTTTCTATCATCAACATATAAGGAAATTAATACATAATTATTATTTATTAAATTGTAAACCTTGTTTTGGCTCCAAACTTTTTCTTCCATTCTTCTACAGTTTTGACAAGCCCAACCAGTAAAATCTAAAAGAATAGGTTTATTGTTTTCTTTTGCGTAAGCAAGACCTTCTTCAAAATCTTTAAAACAATTTAACCCTAAAGGACAATTACTTTCTTGAGGGTAAACACTATAAAAAATAGGTGGTGTTATTCCACTTAAAAGTGTTAGATTTGGTTTATCGGTCTTTTTTAATCCCGGAATTAAATAGATCACAAATGAAAGCACTAATATTCCGAAGGAAATTCTACCAAAACTTAATTTTTTATCAGGACCATCATGTGGAAATTTAATTCTTTTAAATAGATATAGAGCAAGACCTAAAAAGATAATAATCCATAGCCCAATAAAAATTTCACGTTTTAATAATCCCCAATGCTGAACCAAATCGGCATTTGATAAAAATTTAAAAGCAAAGGCTAATTCTAAAAATCCAAGTACTACTTTTACGGTATTTAACCAACCGCCAGATTTTGGCAATGAATTTAACCAACTCGGAAACATGGCAAAAAGTGCAAAAGGGAGGGCTAAAGCAGTTCCAAAACCTACCATTCCTGCAGATAGTTGCATTGCGCCACCATCTGAAGTTAATGATCCTGCTAATAAAGATCCTAAAATTGGACCAGTACATGAAAAAGATACAATAGCAAGTGTAAGTGCCATGAAAAAAGTACCAATGACTCCACCAGTATTTGATGATGCGGTGTCCATTTTATTTCCCCAAGAACTTGGAAGTGTTAATTCATAAAAGCCAAAAAATGAAAACGCAAAGAATGCAAGTATCAAAAAGAAAAAAATGTTCAACCAAACGTTGGTTGAAATAGTGTTTAATATTTCTGGGTCTAATGAATCTAAAAAGTGAAATGGTAGACTAAGTAAAATGTAAATGAGAATAATAAACAAACCGTATAGAATAGCTTGAGTTATCCCCTTTTTTTTGTTTTCTGAGTGTTTTGTAAAAAATGAAACTGTTAACGGAATCATAGGAAACACACAAGGAGTAAGTAGAGCTAATAAGCCACCAAAAAAACCTAAAATAAAGATGCTTAACAATCCTTTTTCTTTATTTCCTTCATGCTCAGTCCCTTTTTTTAAGCGTTCTTTTTGCTTCAGTTTAAGTTTAAGGTTTTCACTTAGTAACTTGCTTCTTTCATCTATAGATGCAGTTGTTTTAACAATTTCACCTCCATCTAATGCAAAAGTAAACGACTTGTCTATTTGAATACAGGCTTCTTTACATGCTTGTCCGTAAAAGTCTATTTTTACTTGTTTAACGTCTTTTAAGAGTTTTATTTTTTGCTTTAAAGTGGCAGTATGTTCAAAAAAGGTTTCTTCTACACCAAAGGTCTTGTTGAATTTTTTTTCGGTTTTACTTTCTTCGGCTTTACCAATTAATGTAAAAATATCGGCACTATCTTCATTGCTTATCACAATAGGTAAAGAGCCGTCTTTGTTGGTGTATTGCGAATATAAATGCCATTTATTTTCTATGGTTGCGTTGATTACCAAATAGTATTCGGTATCAGAAATTTTTTCTACAGAAGTTTCAAACTTAACGGGTTCTGTAAATTGAGCGCGTACTACATTACTCAATAACAGAAAAGGCAGTATTAAAAAAAGAATTTTTTTCATGTGTTTAAAAAAGATATTTTAAGAGTATTGGTTGTTTTGTTTGTAATTTTAAAACGATTGTCTAGGCGTTTTCCCCCAATCCATATAATGGTATTGTCTGCATTGCAAAGTAACCAAGCTTTTTCTTTTTCTAACAAAGAATATTTTTCGTCTTTAAAAAATTTACTCAGTTTTTTTTTGCCTTGCATTCCTAATGGGTAAAAGTAGTCTCCTTTTTGCCAAGTTCTTACATGTAAAGGAAATTTTAACAAATTTTTATCAAGATACACTATATGGCTTTCAGAATCTATTGCTTTGTCACTTTTTTCTAGGCGTAAAGTTCCGAAGGGAAAAAGAATAGTACGGTCATTTTCTGAAATTGGAATATTGAAAACGTTTTTTTCAATTTTTTGACTAAGCACCAAAACAGATCTGTCTTTCAACAAACGGTGCGTGGCGCTATCAATAAATTTACCGCTTTGGGCATTTAATAAATCATTTACATCACTCCAGGCGGTAAATTGATAAGGTTTTAAAATTTCGTACAAATAAGCTTTGTAATTTTTATGTTTTTTAAGCTTTTCAATGTTTATTGAAATTGTGTTATTTGTTTCTGAAAGGATTTCTTTTGAAACCATATTTACAGCATCTTTCACCAATGATTGTGAGTTTTCTAGATATGAAATTGTTTTTAAAAACGAATCTAACAAGGAAGGATTTAACGTTTTTAATACAGGTACTACTTGATGCCTAATTTTATTGCGTTTATATTTTTCTGAAGCATTACTCGCATCTTCACGCCATAAAATTTGTTGTTTTTTTGCATAGGCTTCAATTTGTTTTCTAGAAAAAGGAAGCATTGGGCGAATTGTATTGTTGTTTTGCTTCGGAATACCCAAAAGGCCGTCTAAACCTGTGCCTCGACTAAGATTTAATAAGACCGTTTCTAAAGAATCATTTGCATGATGTGCCGTAACAATAGTATTGTAATGTTCGTTTTCTAGGGTTTTATGAAACCAGTTGTAACGTAAATTTCTAGCAGCCATTTGCGTAGAAATCCCATTTTGTTTTGCAAATTTTGTAGTTTCAAAAGATGTTGAAAAACAAGGAATTTCTAATTCCTTAGCCAAGGTTTTTACAAAGGCTTCATCTGTATCGCTTTCTAAATTGCGAAGCTTAAAATTGCAATGTGCCAAAGCAATATTAAATTTTAAAGTATGTAAAAGATGTGTTAAAACAACGCTATCAATACCTCCAGAAATTGCAATAAGAATTTTATGCTGTTCTAAAAACGGAAATGTAGTTGTAATATGTTGTTGAAATGCTTTTAACACAATAGATGCTTAAAGCGCAAATATACCAAAAGCATTTTGTACTTTTGTTTAAAAAGTGATTGTCTTGAAGTATTGTATGTTTCTCTTAATGTTTTTCGTTTTGTTTTCTTGTAAAAAGGTTGCAAAAGTTCACGAAAATGAAATCATTAGTAATGATACAATGCTTGTTACTACCCCAAAAGTGCAAAAAGTAATGGCGCCTATTTCAGCTTTAGAAAAAAAACTCATTACTGCAGGATTAGTAAATATTCAAAAATTGGATGCTACTATTTTAGTCGATTTAAAATATTCTAGCGTAGATAATTTTGTAGGCGTAGATTTGTATGGCAATCTAGAAAAGGCATATTTACAGCCAGATGTGGCAAAAAAATTAGTAAAAGCACAACATTTGTTGCAAAAAATAGATAGTAGTAAAACCTTACTGGTTTATGATGCAGTACGACCAAAATCGGTACAGCAAAAAATGTGGAATACCTTAAAAATGCCATTTCAAGAAAAGATTAAATTTTTATCCAATCCTAAAAACCATTCCATTCATAATTATGGTGCTGCAGTAGATCTTACCATTGCAAATGTAAATGGTATTGCTTTAGATATGGGCACTCCGTTTGATCATATTGGTGAGTTGGCGCATCCTATAAAAGAAGCATTGCTTCTAAAACAAGGAAGAATAACCAAACAGCAAATTGCGAATAGAAAATTATTACGAAAAGTAATGCGTTACGCAGGTTTTTTTAACATTCAAACAGAATGGTGGCATTTTAATAGCTGCCGAAAACCGATTGCCAAGCAACGGTATTCGCTTTTGGAGTAGTTGGTATTTTCAAGAGTAAAGAATAGGTTTAAATCAATTTATAAAGCAATACTTACTTTAAGAAGCGTTTTACAGTAAAATTTGTTCTTTCAGTTTCAATACGTTGTAAAGCTTTTACTTCCATACCAGATTTGACAGCTAAGTCTAATTGTGTCACACCTTAATCTTTACGGTATCTTTTAATTTGCTAACCTAGTTTTGATATATTGTTGTCCGATTATAATTTTCAAATAACTGTTTATGGTATAGTTACCAAGTCTTTTATCTTTCGTCTAATAGTGACACGGTCTTACGTCTTTAGACGGACACTACTAATTGTGAATGATGTTTTTTGTTGTGCAACTCAAAGTTAATTGAGATGCTTAAAAAGTATTCTCTTTTTTATTAATTTTTGAAACGTTTGAGACGGGATTGAAAGTTAAGCAACTATTTTTTTTATCTTGTTTAGCTTTTTCAAAATCATTAAGCATTCTTTGTGCAACTTCTGAATTATCTTTATGGCAAGTTAAACAAGTACCAACTTGTAAAATTTTTTGCTGCTCTTTTAGTGAAAAAGCACGTACATTACTTCGTGTTGCTTTTGCTTTATTGTCCGCATTCATAAAAGCAATCCATGCGTCTTTTGGTAAAGCGTCTTTTTGTTTTTGATAAGTTGCCTTAAAATGCCATTTATTTGTATTAACATTAAAGGTTAGCTGACCTCTACCATAGCCCAATGCAACCGGATTTTGGTGACAAGTTTTACAGCTTGTTGCTTTTTTTGAAATGGTGTGCGCACTAACTGGTGCAAATAACCGATGAAAATCCGTTTCTTTTTCATTTTTTTGCAAGTGCATTATCATTCCTGGAGCAAAAGTTTTAATTGTTTCCTTTCCGTCTTTTAAAACAACACCTAGAGTTGGAAATTCTGCAAGAAAATCACTTCCTGTTTCTTTCCAAACACCCATTTTCCATTGTTTTGCTAACAAATCATATCCGTCATTTTTGGCGTCAAAAGAAGTGTGACACGAAATACATTGCGGCGCCCAACTGGTATGGCATGTACTACATGCTAATTTTTGATGCGCGTTTTTAGTACAATTCGATGAAGGCATTTTAAGTGGTAATTTTTTTGAATCTTGCTTTGTTATTAAATAGTTTTGATGATTTTTCTGAATGACGTTTAGCAATGTTCTTTCATTATTTTCTGAACCCAAAAAGCGACTTGTCGTATCCATTTTCCGAAGCTTAACAATACGCTTATCGGCTTGAGAAAGCAACCTAAATTGTACCGTCTTAGCTTTCGCCGTAAAATGACAGTCTGTACACTTTACATGCACTGCATTTTCTTGATGTGCATAGGTATTCCCATCTCCCATCACATCAAAACTGTCATGACAATCTATACAGCTCATGCCTTTAGTATTATGTATATCTGCTTGTTTTTTTTCAAAAACGCGTCTGTCATCCAACACCCAATAATTTGGATTATTTCTTAGAGTGTCTTTAAAAATAGTTTCATGCCATCCCATATAATTTGTAGCAATTCTTCCTGATCTACTATGGCATCCAAAGCAATGATTATCAGTAATATTTAATGATAGTGATGGGTGTATTTTAGTTAGATGTGATTTTTTAGAATCTATATATTTTTGGTGTGCAATTTTTCCTTTTTCAGAATAATTAAGATGACATGCTGTACAACCACCTCCTCTTGATTGTTGTGTAATAGGATTTGGGTGTGTTTTTTCATTACCAATATGACATGATGCACATTTATTTCGTAAATGACTTTCTGCTTTAGTTTTGTCTTTTAAATGGTGAATATTAAAAAGACTATCTAAATTCTTATTTTCTCCAAAGACATGTTTATCAACCGCAATAATACCACTCATGGTGTTCATGATTGATTTTTGTACACGCACATCTATTCCTTGATGGCATTTTGCACAGGTTTGAGAAGCGTTTGATAGGTTTCCTGGCACTGAAACCATTGTGAGATGTGCGTTGTTTTTATCTAAGACTGTATTATTTCCTAAATGGCAAGCAATACAGGTAATTTTATTGGGTGCATGTGCTTCAGAAAAACCACGCATTGGTGAATGGCAAGCAATGCAAGAAGATGAACTTTTTACTAAAGGTGTATATTCTTGTAATTGGCTATTTTTAGAAAGAAAGGAAAATTTAAGTAGCATAAATAGCCCAATTACCAAAAGGGGAATGCCTAAGATGTAAACTGTTTTTTTTCCTTTCATTATACGAATTTAATAAAAAAACCACCAACAAATTGGTGGTTTTTAAAATCAAATAATGTTAACAACTAACATCCTTCTTCTCCTCCACTTACTGCGTGTACATTTTTACCTTCTACTGGCATTCCATTTTTCTTCCAATCTATCATTCCATGGTCTAAGTTGTATACTTTGAAGCCCATCGCTTCTAAATCTTTCATAGCTCTACCAGATCTTCCACCAGAACGACAGTAAATCAAAACAGGTACGCTTTTATCTAACTTAGCAAACTCAGATTTAAAATTATCATTTTTATAATCTATCATTACAGCACCAGGAATATGATAATCATTATATTCTTTTGGTGTTCTAACATCTATTAATTTTCCTACTTTTCCTAAAACAGCATTGTTAAAATTTTCTACATCTAAATGACGTATATCTCCTTTAACTTCTAGAGTTTTTACAGGTTTATTTACTGCTAACCAAGATTTCATACCATGATTTAGGTTATAAACTTCATTAAACCCTAACGCAGTCATTGCATACATAGCGCGAGTTGCTCTATTTCCAGATCGACAATATATTGCTACTGGTTTATCATTTGTAATATTTTCTATTGCATTTTTAGCGAAATGTCTATTTTTCCAATCTACATTGATTGCACCTTCTACATGTCCTTCAGCATATTCTTTGGCTGTTCTAACGTCTACAACAGTTACAGTGCCCGAAGCCGCTAGTTTTTCAAATTCATTTGCATCAATTTGATGCATTTTACCATTAATATTTTTTCCTTTTAATTCGCCTTTCTTCAACGTTTCTTGCAATTTTGTGTTTACTTTATTCTCTTCAGTTGCAAAGTCTTTTCCGGCAGCTTTCCATGCTTTTACACCACCATCTAAATCGTAGATGTTTTTAAAACCTAACGATTGCATAATAATTGCTGCTTTACCAGATCTATTATCCGATCTACAGTAAACTGCAACAGGTTTATTCTTTGCTATGGCATTTATATAATCTGGAAATGTTCTCTTTTTAAAATTAATATTTACTGCACCTTTAATATATCCTTCAGTATATTCTTCTGGAGTACGTACATCTATTAAAGTAAATGCTTCTTCATTATTCATTTTTTCAAATTCATCTGAAGTAATTTTCTTAATTATTCCCAAATTAGTTGGTGCAATAGCCTTTACAATGTTTACAACATGTGCAACTTTTGCTTTTTCTCGATTTCTGATTTCATCAGCATTTTTACACGAAGTAACTAATACTATAATTGACAAAAACAACGTAAGTAATTTTATTATTCTCATTTTTTTGGTAAAATTAATTTAACATATTTTAATACTGCAAATTTAAAAGACAAAAAAGTCTTTATATGTAACAAGTGTTACCAAACTATAAAAAATATCGTTAGAAATTTGCATTATTATTATACAAACAAAAATAAAATGAAAACAATTAAAGTATTAACTGTGCTAGCATTTACATTGATGATAAGTCTAAATGTAACTGCACAAGAAACAAAAGAAGACACAAAGGTTATTAATTTTAAACCAACTGTAAAAATCAATGGACGAATTCAATACGACTTTGAGTTTTCTAAACGAGAAAATATTGACAATTGGTTGAATGAAAATGAATTTAGGCGTGTTCATTTTTCGGTAGCTGGAAATGTTTCGAAAAATTTAAAATACAAAGTAGAAACAGATTTTGCTCATGGAAGCCTTGGTTTTAGAGATGTATATTTAAAGTATACAGCAGGGAAATACGGTAATTTTGCAGTAGGTAGTGTAACAGAACCTACAAGTCTTAATATGGTTACAAGTAGTAAGTACATTTCTTTTGTAGAAAGAAGCATGCTTACTTCATTACAAAACTTTAGATGGGGATCTGGTATTCATTATGAAAACTTTGGTTTGTTTGATGGCAAAGCAACCTTACAAATGGCTTACACAAATAATGGATCTAATGGCGATGGTTTTGTAGATGCTTCTTTAGAAGATGGAATGAATTTTACTGCCAGAGTTACAGGGACGGTATTGAATGATAAAACAAAGAACCAAATCGTACATTTAGGTATTAACTATGATAATAGAACGTATAGTGATTTAAAATTTAGACCAGAAAATCATATGGGTAGCAAGTATCATTTTGTTTTTCCAGGAGGTGGTAATAGAACAGATTTAGGCTTAGAATTAGCCACAACTTTTGGCCCTTTATCTGTTCAAGGAGAATACAAAACACAAAACATAGATGCGCCTACTAACTTAGATTATAAAATGACTAGTTATTATGCATTTGCAAGTTACTTTTTAACTGGTGAACATAGACCCTACAAACACGCCGCCTTTGGAAGAGTGAAACCTAAAAAAGATATTGATAATGGTGGTTTTGGTGCTGTAGAAATCTTAGCCCGCTATTCTAACATGAATGCATCACAAGATGTTTTAACAGCAAATGCTGGATTACCAAAAGATGTTAATGACATCTCATTAGGTGTTAATTGGTATTTAAATGCACATGCTAGATTTATGTACAATTATGTAATTACAGATGATGCAGACAGCACTTTAGGTAATTTAAATCAACACTTATTTAGAGTTCAATTAGATTTTTAATTTCATAAAACATCAATAACCCATTAATTAATTAATTATGAATAAATTTTCAATAAAAAAACTATTCAGAAACCAATGGTCGTATGTCTATGCAGGAATCTTATTTGCAGCAGCACAAATGATTTACATGGTTGCCATTTATATTTACAAAGCAGGTATTGGAGTACCCGCTGATAAAAATACGTTAATGCACATTAGTGTTACTACAGATTTAGGAAGAATGTTTAGAGGTCTTGAGGTGTTTTTAAATAACCTTGTAGGCTCTTATTCTGAACTATATGGTAATTATGGTGTAGATGCTGCAGGTAATATAATACCAGAAGGAGGCGTATTTACTCCAGGAATTGGATGGCCTATTGTAGGTATGATTTTGGGAGGCTTCATTGTAACTATGATGGAAAAAGAAACAAGAGCTTGGGCACATTATTCTAAAAAAGCACTGATAGTTTCTTTTATTGGCGGTGCATTCTTTAGCTACGGAACTCGTTTGGCAGGTGGTTGTACGCTTACACATTTAATGGGAGGCATTCCTTTTATGGGTATTCGTTCTTTTGGTTCTGTTTTATTTATGGCAATGGGTGGTGCTTTAGGATTTTTGGTTATGGAAAAATTAGGTTTAGCTAATTACTTTAAACATCAAGAAACAAAAGCCTACGTTATTGCAAATAAAGATAAAGGTGAACAAGCTACTTATAAACCTGGATATAACTGGAAAAAAAATCCTGTTTTTTGGATAGCACTTTCATTTACAGTTATCTTTTTAAGCGCTGCCCTATACGGTGCTTTTTCAGGAACAGAAAGCATGCAACATCTTAGTAATGGTAAATTATTAGCCTTCGGAAAATCGGTAGCAGATAAAAATGGATTGTTTGTAATCATGACCTTATTAGCAGGTGTCGTGGCAGGTGTTGCCTTATCAAAATCTGGCTATGGCACCGAATGTTCTTTAGTTTCTTTAGAAACAGCAGGCGATATGACCAAAGAGGATAAAAAATACGCAAACATGGGTGTACCAAAAATTACACGTACATTAATGCGTTCATATTCGCCAATTATTGGTGTGGTAACTACTTGGGTTTTAATGCTTGGATTTATGCTTATAGCATGGACTTTCTTTGGAATTTCACCTAGATTAGGAACTGGCTTAAAAGCAGGATTAACAGCAGGTAACTTTTTAGGAGGCTTATCGTTAGGCTTTGGTGCGGTTACATTAATTGGATGTGAAATACGATCATATATGCGTATTGGAATGGGCTATTTAAATACATTGGTTGGATTTATTGGCTTTGCTGTTGGGTATTTGCCTTATACATTATTTTCTGGTGCACATCATGATCTATTAAACGCAACCGTTTTATTTGGCACACATGATGATGGAACGCCTGGTTTAATTTCTGACAAAAGAGAAATCTACTCTTTAATTACAGACAACCCAATAGGACAAAAATTAGTAATGCTTATTTGGATGGTTTTATTAGTCTTATTTTTAAGACATTTATTAAAAAAAGGTGCTAAAAATATAGGTTTAAAACCTATACAATTGATTCACCTAAATACCGAAGACATCCAAGATACCATTGATGCAGAACAAAAAGAAGGGAAAATTGGTGGCGTAGACGCTCCTATGCCAGTACCTCAAGTTGCGTATGCAAAAAAATAGTTATTTTTTAGTTGAATGCAAGTCTAATTGTTCTACTTTAGGCTTGCATTCATTTAACATATTAATCCATCTAAAATAGAAAACATGAATTATATATCTCCCTTTTTTATTGGCTTTATTGCCGCTTTTATTGGTTTGTTAGCGCCATCAATGTTAAACATGACAGCCGCCAAAACTAGTTTGGAAAAAGGAAAATCAAATGGTCTTAAATTTGCGGCTGGCGCTGCATCTGTAGTTATCATACAAGCGTTTATAGCTGTTTATTTTGCTGAAAAGATTACACCTGAAATTATATCAAAATTACAAATAGCTGCAATTTTTGTTTTAGTAGGTTTGGCTATTTTCTTTTTTACACAAGCACGTAAAAAATTTAATGCAAAAGGCAAAGACAAAAAAGGTTCTAGTTTTGTTATTGGCTTTGGTATGTCATCGCTAAATATGTTAGCAGTTCCTTTTTATCTTGTAGCAGCTAAAAGTTCTGAAATTTCATTAGTTGCCCCTTTTCAATATATTTTTGTGATAGGCGCTGCATTAGGTGCATTTTCAATTTTTGCAATTTACGCTACTTTTGCCGAGGTTATAGCTAAAAAAGCTCAGTTTATTGCCAAAAATATTAACTATATTTTAAGCGCATTATTTATCACTCTTGCTATAGTAACAGCTATAAAACTTTTAGGGTAACGCTTAATTAAACCGTTGCAAGGGGAAATCACAGATAATTATGCTTAATTGTAAAAATTAAGGAAAAATAAGCATTAAAAACAACGATATTCTCTCTAAAAACAATGAAAAAAGTAATAATTACAAATGTTTAGACTGAAAATTCAAATTAGAAAAA
>CAMZLD010000132.1 GCA_947311635.1 uncultured Flavobacteriaceae bacterium
ATAATAATGTTTAAAACCAAAAAAGCCTTATCGAAAGATAAGGCTTTTGTACTGAAGACGGGACTTGAACCCGTACGGACATTACTGTCCACTGGATTTTAAGTCCAGCGTGTCTACCAATTCCACCACTTCAGCATTGGAATTTTTTTTAATGAGATTAGAGCGAAAGACGGGATTTGAACCCGCGACCCCCACCTTGGCAAGGTGATGCTCTACCCCTGAGCTACTTTCGCAGTCATAAATTTTAATGAACATGCATTTACTGCTAAATGCGAGGGCAAATTTAATACATTTCTTTGAATCGCAAAGACTTTTTTAATTTTTATTTTTACAATCAAACTATTTAAAAATAGTACTGTTTTTTCATAAGAAAAAAATATCTTTGCAGCGTTATTTAATACCATGGTAGAGAACACTAAATCAATACAAAAGAGCGCAGTGCAATATTCTGTTTTTGATGATTTTAAACAATTAACAAAAGTAGGCTTATCATTAAGTGTCGTTTTTTCTTCGGTTGCTGGTTATCTATTAGCAGCTCAAACCATAGATTGGAAAATTGTTTTCTTATTGGCAGTAGGTGGTTATTTTATGGTAGGTGCATCTAATGCTTATAACCAAATCATAGAAAAAGATACAGATGCTTTAATGTCTAGAACTAAAATAAGACCTTTGCCAACGGGTAGAATGAGCGTCAATACCGCTTTTATCATTGCTGTGATAATGACTGTCTTAGGAATCGGTATTTTATATACCATCAATCAAAAAGTAGCTTTTTTTGGTGCCATTTCTATTTTTTTATACACCAGCGCATATACTCCTTTAAAATCGGTAACACCCTTTTCTGTCTTTGTCGGTGCCATACCAGGAGCCATCCCATTTATGTTAGGTTGGGTTGCTGCTACCAATGATTTTTCTATAGAACCTGGCATTTTATTTTTGATACAGTTTTTTTGGCAGTTTCCTCATTTTTGGGCAATAGGTTGGTTTAATTATGATGAATATCATAAAGCAGGTTTTAATATGTTGCCAACACGCCGAAAAGACACCAATACTGTTAGGCAGATAATACTTTATATTGTTAGTATGATGTTGGTTTCTATCATTCCAGTATTTCATAAAACAGGAACCTTTTATATCTATACAGTTACGGCAGTTATTGTTTTGTTACTAGGTGCCATCATGTTATATTACGCTATAAAATTATACAAAGACAGAACAGATAAAACCGCTCGGCATTTAATGCTTTCAAGCGTATTATATATTACCTTACTACAAATTATCTATGTAGTCGATAAATTTTTACATTAACTATGAGTACTTTAGAAAGAGAAAATCAATTACAAAAAGAATATTTAACTGCAAAGCAGAAATCTGCAAAACCAATGTTATGGGTTTCTATGGTAAGTATGTTTATGCTTTTTTTGGGTATTACAAGTGGTTATATTGTTAGTGAGGCAAGAGAAGATTGGGTGCTTTTTGATCTACCTAAGATATTCATTTACAGTACTATCTTTATTATATTAAGTAGTATTACCTTTTATTTAGCAAAAAAACAGCTTCAAAAAAACAATTTACAAAAAGTAACCTACTTGCTATGGGCAACTTTTTTTCTAGGAGTAGCCTTTGTTGTATCTCAGTTTACAGGCTTTAAAGAATTGATTAACAATGGTTTGTTTTTTACAGGCAAAGAGAGTAACCCACATGCATCCTTTTTATACATCATTATAGGTGTACATCTGTTGCATATCTTTGCAGGCTTAATTGTACTGTTAACCGTTATTTATAATCATTATAAAAAACGATACAATAGTAGTAAAACACTAGGCTTAGAGCTAGGAGAGATCTATTGGCACTTTGTAGATGCCGTATGGATTTATTTGTTTTTATTTATCTATTTTAAAGGTTAATTAAAAATATGTAAATTTGGCATCGTATTAAAAACACAAATAACACAATCTAATTATATGGAAGCAACAACTGCTACAACTATTGAAGGGACAACTTGGAAAGGTGGAAATGACAAACCTTTAGGAGCAAGTTATGGAAAAATGATGATGTGGTTTTTCATCCTTTCAGATGCATTAACTTTTTCAGGATTTTTAGCAGCATACGGTCTTACCCGATTTAAGTTTATAGATACCTGGCCAATAGCAGATAAAGTATTTACACACATACCCTTTATTCACGGTAATTTTCCGATGATATATGTGGCTTTTATGACCTTTGTGTTGATTTTTTCTTCTGTTACAATGGTACTTGCTGTTGATGCAGGACACCAAATGAAAAAAAACAAGGTAGCATGGTACATGCTTGCAACTATTATTGGAGGAATTATTTTTGTTGGCTCTCAAGCTTGGGAATGGAAGACTTTTATAAAAGGATCTTACGGAGCCGTACAAATGAATGATGGTAAAATATTACAATTTGTAGATGCTACAGGACACCAAGTTACCCTAGAAAGTTTTGCAAAAGCAGGGCATCATGAAAGAGCACAGCACCAAGCAAAAAATGGTGTGTGGTTTGTAAAAGAAGCTGCTTTACCAGCAGTAACCGTTAGTGACGTTCTAGCAGGTTTTAAAGCAAACCCTGCGCTGAGAGTGCAAACAGAAAAAATTGATGCAGCTGCAAAAGAAAAGGAAATATTATCAAGAGAAGAATCTTTAAAGTATTTAGCGCACTCTAAAGCAATTGTTAAAGGGGCAAACCTAGAAGTAAATGAATACGGTAAAACACTTTTTGCAGATTATTTTTTCTTCATTACAGGTTTTCACGGTTTTCACGTTTTTTCAGGAATCGTATTTAATATCATTATATTTTTCAATGTTATCATAGGTACTTACGAAAAAAGAGGAAGTTACGAAATGGTAGAAAAAGTAGGACTTTATTGGCATTTTGTCGATTTAGTTTGGGTATTCGTATTTACATTCTTCTACTTAGTATAAATAAATAAGCAATTACAATGGCACAACATCAAGCACATACATCGCACACAGGATTGATCTGGAAAGTATTTGGTTTTCTTTCTATTATTACAATTGTAGAAGTAATTTTAGGTATTTTAAAACCAGCAGCATTACACTTATCAAGCTTTTTAGGAACAAGTCCTTTAAACTGGATTTTTCTAATTTTAACTTTAGTAAAAGCCTACGGAATTACATGGTATTTTATGCACATGAAAGAAGAAAAAGCTTCATTAAGACGCGCCGTAGTTTGGACAGCAGTTTTTCTTATCTGTTATCTAGCAACCTTGTTGTTAATAGAAGGAAGTTATCTCAATGATGTATTAAGCTCCACTGTACAATGGAAATTTTAACAATTACAATCTAAGGTGGTTTTAACCACCTTTTTTTATACAATGCAAGTAAATAATGAACAATAAAAATAAAAAAGTAGCTGTGCTTGCAGCGTTGTTTTTAATACCGCTAGTGTTTTACATTTTTCTATCTAAAGGAATTTATCACCACTCAAACCTTCCTATTTTAACTACAGAGGTTCATGATGTAAACAGATTCGTATCAGAAGAAGAAACAGCCTTTAAAGATCATTTTAACATTGTCGCTTTCTTCGGAAATGATCTAGAAAAAGCAACCACCAGTATTTTTAACTTGCACGAAACCATTTATAAAAGCTATGAAGATAAAAAATGGTTTCAGATAGTTGCTATTTTTCCTACTTCAATGAAAGCAGAAGTAGCATTGTTAAAAAAAGAAATGGAAAAATATTCCAACGCAAAAGGTTGGCGTTTTGTCTTTGCAGAACCACAGCAAATAAAAGCTATTTTTAAAAGCTTTCAAACACCTTTTACATTAGACAGTAATTTGTTTTCTAAATTTGTATATATTATTGATAAAAAATTACGATTGCGAGGTAGAAAGGATGATGACGACTCAAAAGGTGGAAAGCTGTTTGGCTATGATATGCAATCTGTAGCTGTACTTAAAAATAAAATGAAAGACGATATTGATATTATTTATTACCAATATAAAAAATCAGCAGAAAAAGCACGTAGGCAAGCAAAAAATAAACTTCAATAAATCATGAAAAAGAAAAACAATTCTTACATCGGTATTTCTTTTATTGTATTGTTATTTGGTATTTGGGCTGTACCAAAGATTGTAAAATCACTAAGTGCATCTAAATTTGCAACCATAGGGAAGGTTCCAGACTTTTCGTTTACAGACCAAAACGGAAAAACGGTTACAAATAAAACCTATTATAATAA
>CAMZLD010000133.1 GCA_947311635.1 uncultured Flavobacteriaceae bacterium
TCCACAATATTCTATAAGATCTGGCATAAGATCCATTCCTGCCACTCTATCTTGTTTTACACCATATATCCATTTTATAGCTTTTGCAAGTGGCATACCATCTGGAGTTACAATATCAGCATTATTTACAATCTCTTTAAAATTTTTATCTTTGTAAGCTTCTATAGTCATATGAATATTTGATACACAAATATAAGATGAGGCTTGATTTAAACTTAATTCTAGAATATTTCCTAGAAACTCTTCATATCTTCCTATAGAAATAAAAGATTTAATAATTTTAAGTTTTTCCATTAATAACATCCTGATAAATTTTCATTAAATAGTCATAGCTTTTTTCTTTAGTATATTTTTCTAAAAAATCTTTACGAGCATTTTTACATAATTGTGTATACATTTCAGGTTGAATATAAAGTTGTTCAATACTTGAGTGCAACTCTATACTATCTCCTGCTTTATAGATAAAACCAGTATATCCATCTAGCACGAGTTCTCCAGGTGCACCAAGGTTTGGAGCTATTACTGGAGTTGCACATGAAAAAGCTTCAATTATTGTCATACCAAATGTTTCATACCAAATAGAAGTGAAAATTAAAGCTTTAGCTTTTTTTAGTTTATCAATAATAAAGTCAATAGATTGAAATCCTAAGTATTCAATATTGCTATATTCTTTTGAATATTCTTTAACGGTCTCTAACATTGGACCAGTTCCAATTATAAGAAGTTTTCTTTCCGAATTTTGGAAAGTGTTCAATAAAACATCTATACCTTTTTCTTTTGACAATCGACCAACGAATAAACAATATTCTTCTTTTTCTAGTTCAAATCCATTATCAATAACAAAGTTAGGTTTAACAACAATTTGACTTTCATCTAACCCAAGTGAAGAGTTTAAAATTTTCTCTTTTGCAAACTCAGTTAATGCGATGTATTTATCTACTTTTGTATTCCAAGTTTTTCTTTTTTTATGAACATAGCTCATAAGTGCCAAAGCAAAAGTTTGAACTCTTGATTCTCTATAACATCCATGTAACACAGCATCAATAGCAAATGACTTGTTAACACATTTTTCACAAATTTCATTGTTTTTAAAAAGTAGTGCATTTGGACAAATGAGTCTATAGTTATGTAGGCTCATAACTATGGGAATATTAAGTTTGTTAGCAACATAAAATATAGAGGGAGAAGCTATAGGAAAAAAATTATGTACATGTATTATGTCTGGACTAAACTCTTTAATCTTTTCTTCTACTATCTTAGCACTATTCTTATTATAAATAGAGTTAAACCCTGTTTTTAATTTATCAAACGATGACTTAATATCCTCATTGTTAAATAGTAGTTTTTCTACAGTATTCTTTTCTTTAAGTAGTTGATACTCATTCTCTAACACACTGTCTTCTCCACCTTTTTGTTGGTAGGTATTATGTATCAAAAGTATATTCATTTTTTCAATACTCCTAAAATTTTTTTTATTAACTTATTAATATAGGAATAATTATATCGAAACTCTTTAGATAATATTTTGTCTGGACACCTATCTTGAGTAAAATTAAATTTGTATATATTACTTATATCTAAATGAGTTTTATATATATTTATACCTTTACAATGTGTTGCATTAGCTCCAAATCCAATATTTTGAACTTTTGATACTTTAGGATAAACCGAAAACATATCTTTTTTATACATAGCATATGACCATCTTATTGCCCAAGAGTTATTTTTCCCCTCTATATAATGTTGTAACATTCTTGTCATATCAATGCCACCTCTATTGAATAATTGTTGTTCTCTTTTATTTTTTATAAACTCATTAAAATCTTCTATATCCCAGTCAATATTATTCCATCTATTTCTCCAAGTAGCCCATCCCCAAGATGATGGTCTATATGTTAAATAGCTATCATATTTATAATTCTGTAAAGATTTTAATGGTAGTGTAAAACCAGAGATTGAAAAAATTTTTTTATTATTTTCATAAAATTTTAATGCTTCATTCATATAGCAAATAAAATTATTTGAAGTTATTAAATCATCTTCTAATACAATAATTTTTTCATATTGATTAATTATATCTGTTATCCCATTAATAATATTCTTAGCTAATCCATAATTTGTTTCTCTTTCAATAATAGTTAAACGATTAAAACCTTCTATAGATTTAATGTAATTTCTTACTTGATTTACTTTTATGATATCACTCTCTGTTTTAGGAGCATCAGAGTATATAAATATATCTGAAATATTTGCATTTTTATTTTTTTTTAATGCTTCAATTGTTGCTTGTAGATCATCTACTCTATTGTAAACAAAAATTATAATTGGTACTAAATTCATTTTTTACTCCACTCTATTAAATATCCACCAATTCTTCGTAATATACCTATTGCCCAAAATTGAAAAATAAATTTTTTTGGGGTATTTTTAAATGCAAATATTGTAAACCATATTAAATTGCCACCACCTCTTTTACCAAAAAGATGCTGGTAATAATTTTTTAATGATTTATTATTTTTTAGTTTTACTCCACCACTCTCTTCTGGAAATATTTTAATTCTTGCATCATAATTACAAAAAATATTATAACCTGCATTATCTGCTCTCGCTGTAAAGTCAAGATCAGCAATTGTTTGAGGGAAGTTTTTTGAATCATACAAGCCAATATCTTTAAATACATTGACAGGAATTAATAATCCTCTTCCAGGAAAAGTATTTACTTTATGCAATCCATGCTGCTTTTCTTTCTGTACTGCTTTTAAAAGGCTTTCAAATTTTGCAGTTTTCCAATTCAAAATCTCACCTCCGTAAACTACATCTTGGCTGTTTGCATCAATTGCTAATGCACCAAGTAATGCATCAGGATATTTCTCTGACCAATAGATCATCTTCTTCATATAGTCAGGCTCAGGTAAAGTATCATCATTGAGTGTCATTACATAAGTCGCTCCACACTTCATAGCATACCGAATACCAAGATTGGTAGCCTCTGCCCACCAAAGATCACCTTTTTCTTTTAGCAAAATTACTTCTGGAAATTTTTCTTCTATCATATAAGCCGTTCCATCAGTTGAGCCATCATCAACTATGATAGTTTTAAATTCTTTAACTGTTTGGTTTTCTAGTGCTTTTAAATAATTTTTTGTGAAATTTTTTCTATTAAATACGGGGGTTATGATGTAAATCATATTAATTAATCCTTAATTGTTTTGTATTTGTTGCTTTTTTGTATACTATTTGTAAAAATAATAAACTCCAAAACATAGGAAAATTAAAATACACTTCTGACATTAAAATTATTAAAATTGTAATAAGTATTCCAATACACTGAAAATAACCTTGTTGGTTTTGAAACTTTAAATAACTGCATATAGATCTATATAAAAGATATATCATAAATAAAAAAAATGGAATACCAAACTTTACCATTATGTCAGTAAGACCTACAGTTCTGATTTGATTTTCTGGATCATGAGAATATCTAGTATATGGGTTAACGCCTCTTCCAAAGAGTTCATGACCCTTTATATCTTGTATATCTCTTAATATATTCAAAAAACGTTGAGAATTGGTATCTGTTCCATAAACATCAGCACCTTGAATATCAGATAATTGAGACTCTATTTTTGCACCTAAAAAGTCAAAGTTTACAAATCCATAATACCCACTAGAAATTATAATTACAAGTGCCATAATTTTCAGTAAGATATTTTTTACTATTTTATAGTAAGTAAAAAATAAAAAAGTAAACAATGCTATAAAACCTGTTGTCGAAAGAGTACTTAAAATTGCTAATACTAGAATAGTAGCTCTTCTTTTTTGATACTTATCAAATAGATAAAAGTTAAAGATAAAAGCAATAAGTAAATAGCCTGAAAAGGCTCCAGGTTCCCAAAATGGTCCAGAATTTCTATATATTAATTCTGGTATATAGGTGTAAATTCCCATTATATTATATTTTATACTCGAATCTAAATATCCATAGTGAAACTCATAAAGTGTAAAATGGTTAATCAAAAAACTTGTTATTCCTTGTGCTTGCGATAGATTTAGTATAATATAAAATAAAAAACTAATAATTGCAATAAAATATATTTGTTTAATGTAAATTTGAATAAAATTCAACCCTACTATCTTCAAGATAAAATATGCTATAAATATTCTTATAAAGAGACCTACAATAGTAACTATTGAAACAAAAGAGAAAATATAAGTTTGAATAGTAAATAAAAAAATTAAAAAAAACATTGATAAAACAAACACTTTATCAAATTGTTTCTTTTTTATAATAAAAATATATAATGAAAATAAAAATAAAAATATATATGTATTTAGTGAAATAATACTTGGCATACCTGAAGAGCTAATTATAAAAAAGATAAGAAAATTATCTACAATCTTATTTTTATTTAATTTCATAAATCTCTCTTAATAAATATTTTTTATTGGATATAGGGGGATATATTCTATTTTTAAGATAACTATGAATATTTTTTAGCAAATCATTTGATTTTAAAGAATCATATTTATGAAATAGATAATGCACCTTACAACCTTGTAGCTCTAATCTCATTAATGCATCTGAAAAGAATGAATACACATTCAATGGGTTGTGAATATGTATGGTTTCTTCTAAATCAATAGAGTCTTCCATAAATATTAAATGAGTGTCCATAAATGTAGTCTTTAACTTTTTCTTAATAGTTGCATGGTCTCGTGGGTGAAATTTAAAAATTACTTTTTTATAATTCTTTAGAAGAATAGATATTTCAATATTAATTATTCTAATATATACTGAATCTGTAAGGTAAGATTCATACAGTGGTTGATTTAAAAAAAGTGCAATACTTGCATCTAATGTTGGTAATTTTAAATAAGGTTGCGTCAATATCGTTGTTTTTATTTTTCTATCCAATTTAATATTAAAATATAGAAATATGTTATCTATATACCTATCATCCATTTGTGGGAAAATATTGTTACTTAACTTGATCCAATTGAGATATTTAAATCCGTATATATATCTAAGAATAAATAACTTTAATTTATCGATATTATTTAATTTTTTATTATTTATTTTTATATTTGTATAGTATGTTGAAATACCTTCCTGCAATAAAAAAGTTGTCGCATTACTTTTCTTCGCTAAATATACAATATATTGATTTAGAGGATCATATTCTGTTAATAAAATAACTTTATCACCTTTTGTAAAAGAAAAACTCTGTTTGATTTTTATTTTTAAAAGGTGTACTGTAATAAATTTCTTAATTATTCCCATACTTTTTCTAAAAGGAGTTTCGAATGTAAAAATATTCATAGATAACTGTGTACAATCATTTTTTAATGAATAAGGTATTCTAATTATCGTAAACTTTACCTGCTCCATATATTTTATATAATATTGAATGTGTTCTATATGAAAATCATTATTCACAATAAAATATATCAAAAGAATTTCCCCTCTTTTTTTAATTTTTTAAAAAGATTAATATCTCTATATTTAAGAATTGTAGCGGGGTTTCCACCAACTACAGCATAATCAGGTATATTTTTAGTAACAACAGATCCTGCTCCAATAACAACTCCTTCTCCAATCGTTACACCTGGAACAATAGTTACATTTGAACCACACCAAACAAAATCTTTAATGACAACTGATTTTTGTATACTAATTTCATCATAAGGAATTTTACTTGATGAATTATAATTATGATTAGTAGAAAATATTGTCAATCCTTTTCCTGGATGAAAATACATACCTATGGAAACGCCTCCACTACACTCTATAAATGTATTTGATTTTAAATGGCTTGTGTGTGAAATTTTAATTTTTTTGCAATCTCCAGATATATCAACTCCACCTGTTCCTTGTGGAACAAAATTAATTACTTGTCCAGATTTTATTTCATAATACTTTATTTTCTGTTTTAAATATAGAAAATAAATTTTATTAAATATTTTTAAAATAAACTGAATAATTATATTCATTTTATAAATTCTCCTTTAAATAGTAAATTGAAATTAAATAACCTAAAAATAATATAAATACAAAACCGATCAATGTACCAATAGCAGGTGACAAAAAACTAAACTTTTCTATTAGTAAAATTGAAAAAAATAAATTAACAAAAGCTGCTCCATATAAAAAAAACATTTTTTCTTTGTTCTTTTTTAAAAACTCTAATATTAA
>CAMZLD010000134.1 GCA_947311635.1 uncultured Flavobacteriaceae bacterium
ACAAATCCTAAAAATTTATTACGAAGAATAGCTGCTTTCTTTTCGTCTAGTTTTTCTATTAATTGCCCATCTAACCAGTATTCTCCTTCATCATGCTCATCTAATAGACCAACAATATTTAATAGGGTAGATTTTCCTGATCCTGAAGAGCCCATAATAGAGACAAACTCTCCTTCTTTTATATGAAGGTTTAAACCTTTTAATACATGTAATTTGTCTTTTCCAATAGGATAAGACTTGTGCAAATTTTTAATTTTAAGCATGTCTGGTTAATTGTTACAAACAAATATATACTAATGCATTGTGCTAGCGTACTAATGTTTTGTTAAAAGACGAGCCAAAAGATATTTTGTAACTTTACAATGTGAAAAAAACTGAAAATACTTCGATTGTTCTATTTGATGGCGTTTGTAATTTATGCAATGCTTCTGTACAATTTATTATAAAAAGAGATCTGAAAAACAGTTTTAAATTTGCTGCTTTACAATCTGAAATTGCGACAGAAATCTTGAATAAAAAAGAGATTCAAAATGGAATGTTAAATTCTATTGTGCTGCTAGAAAATGATAAAATTTACACAAAATCTAGTGCTGCTTTACGTATTGCAAAAAAACTTTCTGGACCTATTAAGTTGACTTATGGTTTTATAATTATTCCTTCACTAATTCGTGATTATTGCTATGATATTATTGCAAAGAATCGATATACGTGGTTTGGTGAAAAAGACGTTTGTATGATCCCTTCAGAAGCTATAAAAAACAAGTTTCTTGAATAATTATTTTAAGTTTTCTAAAATAAAAGCCACTTTTTTATTCGTGTTGACATTCTTTGCAAAAGAGTCTGTAATGTATTTTGGTTTTACAGCAAAATCACTAGACAGTAAGTGTTTAATGGTGTCAACATATTCTAATGATACTTTACCTGTAAGTAACAAGCTCATATCATGCCCTGCATTGAAATATTTTAGCACTTTTATTAAACCTGTTAGGTATAAATAATCTTTGGTAAAACCACCTCCACGGTGTACTCTTAGTGTTACATAAAAGGCTTCTTCTGGTGCAACATTATAAATGGTATGCAATAATTTATAGGTTTTTTTAAAGTCATACCCTTTTGCTAAACTATCAACGGCAATAACACGATAGGCTAATTTTCGAAGGCGCTTCATGGTTAAATTACCCGACATGTATTCTGAAAAAACCGATAAGCCTTCTTGAGTTTCTACATTATTAGGAAAACCATGCGAAAATATTTTTAATGGATGCAAAAGACCATTCATGGTGGTAACCATGTGTACCCCAATTTCATGATTGGTTAATATTCAAATTTCACTATCCGAAAATTTGTGATTTGAATTTAAAACAAGGGTCTGTATGTTGTTTAAAACCATTGCAATGGCAGACATTTTATCAGAATATTTTATGCTATAAGTAAATTGATAGCGCTTAGAATAATCTCTAAACAATTGTTCTGCTTGTTGTGCCGAATATTTGGGTTGAAAAATTTCTTCGGAAGGGTTTTCCTCGTCAAATTGTAAAATAAATTTTGCGTTTTCTACGTCTTGTTCTGTGGGTGTTCCAAAAGAATGTAAACTGTTGTAATAAAACTTTTTATCGTCGCCTACTGTTTCTATACATTGAATTAATCCAGAATAAAAGTAGATAATATCTTCATACAATTGTTTTAAACCATCATCTTCAATAAGCTCAATGGGTTGGGTAAACATCTCTCGATGCAATAAAAATTTATCGAAATCTAATTTTGGGTATTTAAAAACTGGGTTTTCTTTACAACCTAAAGCAAAAAATTTTTCTTTTTCAGAAGCAATATTTGTTGGGTTTACATAACTAAGTAATTCAATCTTTTTAACTAAAGTATCTATGTATTTATCTATCGAAAATAATGCTTTTGTTGCCACACTTGAATTTTTCATGAATTATTTTATGTGTTTTTTAAAAACAGCTTCTGCGTGTTTTGGTAGTACTATTTGTAAAGTATTTTCTATTGCTTGTACAACTTCTGGAAACATGATTTGTTGTAATTCGTTGCAATATACTTTTTTTACTTCGGTTGCTAAAACTAGTGTATTGTTAAAATTTTTGGTAATGAATTTTAAAAAATACCCGTTGCCTTGAAATACATCATTAATTTTTGATGTTGTCACAATGTTGTTGGGCAATTTAATTTCTGATAGTATTTTTTGCCATGCTGCTATTTCATTTTCGAAGCGATTGTTATCTACATTTGCTGCGCCTATATTAAAGGTTGGCACTTCTCTTTTCCAGCGTTTCCAATTATAACTATGCATGTCATAGACAATACAAAGTCCAAATTTTTCTTCAATTTTTGACACCAAAGCGTGTACAACTTTATAAAAATTTGAATGTTTTTCTAAGCTTTTGGTTTTCATTTCATTCGAAAGGGGCTTTCGCCATAATTGTTTTCCCCAAGCATCTTCATAAATAGCATTTTCTGGTGCCCGATTTAAATCATATTCAAAACGAGAATCCATACCTGCAATTACAATTGGGTGTGATTGCACCATTTGCTTAGTGGCAGGATCTTCTTCAAACCAACGCTCATACTCGGTATGTAAGCAATTACTCCACAGTTCTTTTCTAAATTGATGTCCGTCATGTACTGCACCGCAGATGTAATGTGTATAATGTTTAATTTTTAAAGTAAATGAATAATCATTTGAAACGGCTTCAAATATTTCTTCATTTTCAATTTTTTGAATGATTTGCGGTATGGTGAGTTTTAGCATGATTTTAAAATTTATTACGCCTCATCAACGCGTCTTCGTAATCGTGCTCTTCTATCAAAAGAGGCATTCATCTCGTATACTTTCTCTTCAAGAAAATCAATAACTTTTTCTTGAAGTCGTATTCTATAAGTTTTATTCATGTATGTAACGCCTCCTGGACTCATAACATTGACTTCTACTAACTTATCACCAATAACATCTATGCCTACAAAAAACAATCCGTCTTTTACTAATTTAGGTCCAATTTTTTCGCAAATGTTCTTTTCTGCTTTTGTTAAAACATGTTTTGTAATAGTACCACCTGCACTTACGTTTGAACGATGGTCTTTTTCTCCTGGAATTCTTTTCATGGCGCCTATTGGTTTGCCATTGAGTAATAAGACACGTACATCTCCTTTTTCTGCACCTTTAATATAGTCTTGTAAGATTACATAATCACTTCCTCCTATTGCATTTTGCAAATAAAAATCTAGCAATGAATTGATATTGCCCATGGCAGATTTTTCAATCAAAATAACACCAGAGCCTCCAAATCCATTTAAAGGTTTTAAAATCATTTTTTCTGAAGGTGATTCTTCTATTGTTTTAATTAAATACGCTTTGTTTTTTGATACATGTGTAACAGGTATGATTTCATTTTTTGAGTCTTCAAATACAGCTGTATATAATTTATTATTTGCTACCCGCATTCCTTCTAAAGAATTCATAATAAAAACGTCTTCTTTTACAGAGTCTAAAAAATTTAACATTAAAGGGTCTAAAGGTGGTTCTGCACGCATAAAAATAACATCAAAACCTGCTAAGGGCAGCATTTCTTCTCTAGTTTCTGCTTTTTTATGAAAGGATTTCAAATTATTTGGAACTTCTTTCATCTTGTTAATAACGGTACAAAATGCACTTGTTATGCTATTTCTTATAGTTAAATTGGCAGGTGTACAAATAGCAACTCCGTGTCCTCTTTTTACACATTCATGTATAAAACATACTGAGGTGTCATTTTCTGGTGCCTTAATAGTATCCCATGGATACATTAAAAAACAAATATTCATAAGTGTTGGTATTAGTTGATTGTTTGCTTACTTAAAATTAGAAAAATATTTTAACTATTTATAGTTTGGTGTTAAATATCTGAAAGTATTTATTTTACTTCATAATTATCATCCCAATTTTTAACTTTGGGCTCGCCTAATTTACCTACAGATTTTGCTACTAACATAGATACTGCAGCATCTCCCGTAACATTAACAGTTGTTCTACACATATCTAAGGGTCTATCTACAGCAAAGATCAATGCCAAACCAGCTTCTGGGATTCCTGCTTGTGCCAATACAATTACCAACATCACCATTCCTGCACCTGGTACCGCTGCAGAACCAATAGATGCTAAGGTTGCTGTTGCAATAATACCTAATTGAGTTGATAAACTTAAATCCATTCCGAAGGCTTGCGCTATAAAAACGGCTGCAACTGCTTGGTACAAACTTGTTCCGTCCATATTAATTGTAGCACCAATGGGCAATACAAAACTTGTTACTTCTTTTTCTACGCCTAAATGTTCTTCTACACGCTCCATAGTTACAGGTAATGTTGCTGCACTAGAACTGGTAGAAAAAGCTAAGAGTTGCGCAGGAGAAATTCCGTTTAAGAAAAACTTAGGTGATTTGCCTGTAAACACCTTTACGACCATTAAATATATAAGTATCATTAATGACAGGCCTAAAACTACCGTAAATGCATACATGCCAAGCGCTTTAAACAATGCCAAGCTTGGTGACTCTACAACCAATGCTGCAAGTAAAGCAAATACGCCATAAGGTGCGGCAAGCATAATTAAGTCTATCATTTTTAAAATAACTTCATTAAAGCTATCAAAGAAATCTTTTACTGGTTTTGATTTTTCTTCTGGAAGCAATATTAGTCCGATAGCAAAAAACACAGCAAAGAAAATAACTTGCAACATGTTTCTGTTATTACCTGCAGCACTAATAATATTACTTGGCACTAAATCTACCAAGGCTTGTAAAGGACCTGCACTTTTCTGATTATTAGCCGCCTGAATTTTACTAGCAGCTTTATCTTGATTACTACGCATTAACTCTGTTCTGGTCTGCTGATCAATATAGCTACCTGGTTTTATAATATTTACAACTGCTAAACCAATAGAAACCGCTAAAACTGTTGTAATCACATAGGTAATAATGGTACGCCCACCCATTTTAGATAATTTTGAAATATCTTTTAAATCTGATATTCCTTTGATTAGTGATGCGAGAATTAATGGTACTGCAATCAACTTTAAAGAATTGATAAAGATTTTTCCAAAGGGTTTAATCCAGTCAATTACAAATTGCTTTCCGAAGTCAAAATTAAGCATTCCAATAGCAAATGCGACTCCTAAAACCATTCCTAATAATATTTTCCAGTGTAAAGCTAATTTCTTCATGTAGTTATCTATTTTATTTTCGGCTTGAAAGATAGAAAAATCAGTGTACATATTAAAATTAACATTCGCTTAATATTGAAAAGAATGGTTTGGCATCATTTTTCTAGTAGAAAATATATAATATTCAGCTTTATGTTGTATATTATGAATCTTAATTTTAATTTAAAAAAAACAAAAAAAATGGCAGGAATTTTAGACTTACTAACTGGACCAATGGGACAAATGTTAATCAATGGTGCAAGTAAACAATTAGGCTTAGGTCAAGACAAAACACAAAGCGCAATGAGTGCAGCTTTGCCTTTAATATTAGGTGCAATGAAAAACAATGCAGCATCTCCACAAGGAGCTTCTGGGCTATTAGGTGCTTTAAAGAGCAAACATGATGGTAGCATTTTAGATAATTTAGGATCTATCTTAGGTGGCGATAAAATTGATGATGAAGTTTTACAAGATGGTGAAGGTATTTTAGGGCATGTTTTTGGAGGAAGACAAGAAAATGTAGCGCAGGCTGTAAGTAAATCTAGCGGGATTGATTTAGGTGCTGCAATGAACATCTTAAAAGTAGCAGGTCCGTTTTTAATGGGTGCTCTAGGAAAACAAGCAAGAGAAAAACAAGTTTCAGATCAAAATGGTCTTGGAGATTTATTAGGCGGAATGCTTGGTGGAGGTCAAAAAGAACAACAAAGTCTTGTAAATCGTTTATTAGATGCAGATGGTGATGGAAGTATTATTGACGATGTTGCAGGCATGCTTCTTGGTGGAGGGAACTCTAAAAGCGGTGGTTTAGGAAGCCTTTTAGGAGGTCTTTTCGGAAAAAAATAGTTTTTAAATTTAAAAACTTTCAAAATAGTCGCCTTTTGGCGGCTATTTTTTTTAGTATCAAGTATTTAAACTAACTTTGGTATATTGATTGTAGTAACTATTTAAACTTCTAATTATGAAAAAGCTAATTTTTCTGCTTGCTATGCTATCTGTTTTTTTAGTAAGCTGCGCGTCAAAAAAAAATCAAACCACTAAAGATAATTCTGTAGTAAAAGCGGGTGATACTATTAGGATAGCCAATGACAAAATTGAATATGAAATCATTATTATAGAACCTGGTTTTCATTCTTGGTTTGCAAGTACCGCAAAACCTAAAAACTTTTATAGCCAATCGTATTTAGAAGCCAAAAATATTTTTTGGGTGCAAGAGTATAATAATCGCGTTAGGCAGCCAAATAGATACGACCCAAGTTTGTATGAGCAGCAAATTGATTACCAGTCTGGTATTGACTATGGCCTTGATGTAAATTATCAACTATATAACTACTTTTTATTTTTTCAACAACAGTACAGGCAAAAACTTTAAAGAATTCTTTTCCAGTAGATTTGCTTTAGTATCTTTGCGCAAGTTTTGTATTATGGACAATTTAAAACAACGTTGGGGATTACATTCTAATTGGCAAGTGATAGCCATTCTTTTGGCTTTTAGTCTTAATGGAACTTTTGCTACATGGGTTGCAAAACCAATTACAGAATTTATTGGCATTCACCCTTCTCAAGGGTTTATTTTTTGGCTTATTCGTATTCCTTTAATTTTTATTGTTTATCAAATTACTTTACCTTTAGCTGGTTGGCTTTTTGGGCAATTTAAATTCTTTTGGGATTTCGAAAAGAAAATGCTTCGTAGATTGGGCTTCGGAAAATTTTTTGACAATTAGTTAATAACCTGAGTTCGACCTAAACTTGCAATCAAAGTTTAGGTCGAACTCAGGTTAATAGGAATTACAAAATCCAAAATAAATTTTTTGTTGAAGATGTGTTGTATATTCATTTTAAACATCTTTGATTAAGTACTTATAAATCCACGTCAATGTAAAAGTAGGTATGATATCAACACCTGGCAAAGCTTCTTCAATAAAATTAACCATTCCTCCTATTTTACCAATTGTGCCAGCAAACATTCTGGTCAAAAAATAGGTAGATAAAGGCGCCCAGATAACATCAGAAAATTCTCCAATAACTGGTATGGTAAAAGACAACATACCAATGGCATCAAATGCAATACTCATTATTAATAACGTATATTTATTGTCTTGCATTATTTTTTAAGCTTTTCTTTAAAATGCTTTCTGAATTTTTGCAACTTTGGATTGATAACAGCATTACAATACCCTTGTGATTTATTATTGTTGTAATAATTTTGATGATAATCTTCAGCTTTGTAAAAAGCTGTCGCTTTTGAAATTTTCGTCACAATAGCATCATCAAAAACTTTGGCTGTTTTTAAAGCTTTAATAAATTTTTCTGAAGCCTTTTTTTGAGCATCGTTCAAATAAAATATTTCTGAACGGTATTGTGTGCCAACATCTGCACCTTGCCTATTTAATGTGGTCGGATTATGCGTGGCAAAAAATACATCTAACAACTCATTAAAACTTGTTTTAGAAGCATCAAAATAAATACGCAATGCCTCTGCGTGCCCAGTTTGACCTGTACATACTGCTTTGTAAGTTGGGTTTTCTACAAAACCACCAATATAGCCTGCTTCTACTTTTTCTACACCTTCTAATTCTCTAAAAATGGCTTCTGTACACCAAAAACATCCATTGGCAAAAATAGCTGTACTTAAATTTTTAGTGTTTGTCATTGCTTTGTAATCTTTTTTGGGTTGTTGTTTTTGTGCTTTTACAGAACATGCTAAAAGCACAAAAGGAATTGCTAATATAAGTATATTTTTCATCGGTGTGAATTTCAAATAGAGTCTTTAAAAAACCAATTTCCTTACAAAGATGCAATGATTTGTAATACTTTTTTATGCATTGCCTCTGTAAAATCTAAATGGGTAACAATTCTTAATTTACCTTCGCCCATTGACGTAATCAAAACGCTTGCTTTTTTAAAAGATTCTAATAAATAGGTTTCATTTTGTGCATAAAAAATAACAATATTAGTTTCAATAGGCTCTACGCTTTTAATAGCTGCTGAAACTTCTAAAGCCCTACCTATCTGCTTTGCTTTTTGGTGATCTTCTGCCAAACGCTCAACGTGGTTGTCTAAGGCATAAATTCCTGCTGATGCCAAGTAACCGACTTGCCGCATACCGCCACCAAATAATTTTCGCACTCTAAATGCTTGTTGTATTTGTTTTTTACTACCTAAAAGTAAGGATCCTACAGGGCATCCTAAGCCTTTAGATAAACAAATTGAAATTGTGTCAAAAATTTCTCCAAATTGCTTTGGGTCTTGCTGCTTTGCAACCAATGCGTTAAATAAACGAGCTCCATCTAAATGCAACTTTAAATTGTTTGTATTACAAACTTTTTTAATTTTTTGTAATTCAGAAATTTCCCAACAGGCACCACCTCCTTTATTTGTAGTATTTTCTATCGCAACAAGCTTTGAATAAGGCACATGAATATCTGCTCTTCCTGTTACTGCTGTTGCCAATTGTGTTGCTGTAAACATACCTCTTTCACCATCAATTAATTTACTTGTAACACCAGAATTAAAGGCAATACCACCACCTTCAAAATTATATACATGTGCCCACTTATCACAAAAGATACGATCCCCTGGATGGGTATGTATTTTTATTGCCACTTGATTTGCCATGGTACCTGAAGGAAAAAAAAGTGCTGCTTCCATTCCGAAAAGTCTAGCCACTTTATCTTGCAATGCATTTACTGTTGGGTCTGCATTAAAGACATCATCTCCTACTTCTGCAGCAAACATAGCTTCAAGCATTTGTTTGGTTGGTTTTGTTACGGTGTCACTAATTAAATTGATTTCCATTTTATCAATACGATTTTAAAGGTTATTTTTGTTGTATGATTACACAAGAACAGCTGGATAAACTGCAAATTAGAATTGGCAAGTTAAAGACTTACTTAGAGATTGACAAAAAAAAGATTGAAATTTCTAATGAAGAAGAACAAACCGCCAATCCGTCATTTTGGAACCATCCAAAAGAAGCTGAAATTGTTATGAAAGCGATTCGTTCTAAAAAAAAATGGGTTCTTGATTTTGCAGAAATTGAAGAATTTTACGAAGAAATTATAATACTTTTTGATTTTTACAAAGACGGTGAAGCTTCAGAAGAAGAAATTACCAGTATTTATACTACCATAATAGATAAATTAGAAAGTGTAGAGTTTAGAAACATGCTTTCTGAAGAAGGTGATGATTTAAGTGCTGTTTTACAAATTACCGCAGGTGCTGGTGGCACAGAAAGTTGTGATTGGGCAGAAATGTTACTACGTATGTATTTAATGTGGAGCGAAAAGCAAGGTTTTAAAACCAAAGAATTAAATTATCAAAGTGGTGATGTTGCTGGTGTAAAAACAGTTACCATAGAAATTGATGGAGCCTTTGCTTTTGGGTATTTAAAAGGTGAAAATGGTGTGCATCGTTTGGTACGAATTTCTCCTTTTGATAGCAATGCCAAAAGACACACTTCTTTTGCTTCTGTATATGTATATCCTGTAGCAGATGATTCTATAGAAATTAATATCAATCCTGCAGATATAGAAATCACAACAGCACGTTCTAGCGGTGCTGGCGGTCAAAATGTAAACAAAGTAGAAACCAAAGTACAGCTAACACATAAACCAACAGGCATTCAAATTCAATGTTCTAATTCGCGGTCACAGCACGATAATAGAGCAACAGCGTTACAAATGTTAAAATCACAATTGTATCAAATAGAACTAGAAAAACGCCAAGAAGCAAGAGCAGACATTGAAGCTGGAAAGTTAAAAAATGAATGGGGAAGCCAAATACGAAACTATGTAATGCATCCTTATAAATTAGTAAAAGATGTACGTACTGGTTATGAAACTGGTAATGTAGACAATGTTATGAATGGTGATATTGATGCTTTTATAAAAGCCTATTTAATGCAAAACGGTCAAAAATCTGAAGAACAATTTTAAAACAATAACCATGATAGAAATTTATCACAATAACAGATGTAGCAAATCTAGAAATGCCATTGCGTATTTAGACGCACAAAAAATTGAATATAAAGTCATTAAATATTTAGAAGAAATTCCTTCAGAAAAAGACTTAAAAATACTTTTAAAAAAATTAAATATAAAACCTATAGAGCTAATTAGAAAAGGTGAAAAAATATGGAAAGAAAATTACAAAGGTAAAGAAATGACAGATGCACAAATTATTAAAGCCATGGTTAAACACCCTAAATTAATAGAAAGACCTATTATTATTAATAAAGAAAAAGCTGTAATAGCTAGACCAACTGAAGCTATCGAAAAAGTATTATAAAACAAAAGGCTGTCCAGATGGACAGCCTTTTGTTTTATAATTTATTAATTTTTATGAAGGAATTTCACTTTCTTCAGATAATCTAGCTTCTTTCTTTAATTTTCTATTTTCCATAATCGTTCCAAAAATCCAATAAGGAACCACAAAACTTAGTAAAAATATCAATAACCAAAAACCTATGGTAAAAACAGTTAAAAAGATTAAATAACCTCCAAATTGTGAAAAATCTAACATAATTAATTTCAATTTTAATTCTTATACAAAGTTACATTATTTTCTGAAAACAAAAAAGAAAGATTTAAAAATAAAATTAGATAATTTAGTACCTTTGTTAGGCAATATAAAACCTGTAAATTTAACACAAAACATTATGAAATATAGAATTGAAAAAGACACCTTAGGCAAAGTAAAAGTACCCGCAGATAAGTTATGGGGAGCTCAAACAGAGCGTTCTCGCAACAACTTTAAGATTGGTCCTTCAGCATCAATGCCCTTAGAGCTTATTTATGGATTTGCAAACTTAAAAAAAGCGGCGGCTTATACCAATTGTGAATTGGGTGTTCTATCAAAAGAAAAAAGAGATCTTATTGCTACAGTTTGTGATGAAATTTTGGCAGGTAAGCACGATGATCAATTTCCGTTAGTTATTTGGCAAACGGGCTCTGGCACACAAAGTAACATGAATGTAAATGAAGTGATTGCAAATAGAGCACACCAACTTGCAGGTAAAGTTATTGGAGAAGGAGAAAAAACCATTCAGCCAAATGATGATGTCAATAAATCGCAATCCTCAAATGACACATTTCCTACAGGCATGCACATTGCAGCTTATAAAGTACTTGTAGAAAACACCATTCCAAATATTACCTATTTAAGAAATGCGCTAGATGCAAAAGCAAAAGCTTTTAAAAATGTTGTTAAAATTGGACGCACACATTTAATGGATGCAACTCCTTTAACGGTTGGTCAAGAATTTTCTGGCTATGTTTCTCAACTAGAACATGGTCTTAAAGCATTAAACAATAGCCTAGCTCATTTATCTGAGTTGGCTTTAGGTGGCACCGCAGTAGGCACAGGGCTAAACACACCAAAAGGCTATGCCATTTTGGTAGCTAAACACATAGCAACATTTACAAAATTACCTTTTGTAACGGCAAAAAATAAATTTGAAGCATTAGCTGCCCATGATGCTATTGTAGAATCTCATAGTGCTTTAAAACAATTAGCCGTTTCATTAAATAAAATTGCCCACGACATTAGAATGTTAGCATCTGGACCAAGAAGCGGGATTGGCGAGCTTATTTTACCAGCAAACGAACCTGGCTCTTCTATCATGCCAGGAAAAGTAAATCCTACACAAGCAGAAGCGCTAACTATGGTTTGTGCACAAGTCATAGGAAATGATGTTGCTATTACTGTTGGCGGCATGCAAGGACATTTTGAATTGAATGTCTTTAAACCTGTAATGGCATCAAACTTTTTACAATCTGCTCATATTTTAGGAGATGCCTGCCTTTCTTTTGCCAAAAATGCGGTAGAAGGATTAGATGTAAATCAAAGCAGAATTACAGAATTATTAAACAACTCTTTAATGCTTGTAACTGCTTTAAACACAAAAATAGGTTATTATAAAGCCGCAGAAATTGCAAATACAGCCCATAAAAACGGAACAACATTAAGAGAAGAAGCCATTAATTTAGGTTTCGTTACTGCAGCAGATTATGATGCTTGGGTACGACCAGAAAACATGGTTGGAGAAATTTAAAAAAACAAAATACATGAATATACACGAAGAGTTTATGAGTGAAGCTGTAAAAGCTGCTTTAAAAGGAATGCAAAACAATGAAGGCGGTCCTTTTGGCTGTATTGTTGTTAAAGATGGTAAAATTATTGGTCGGGGAAACAATAAAGTAACCTCTACAAATGATCCAACAGCACATGCAGAAGTGACCGCTATTAGAGATGCCTGTAAAAACATTGGTTCATTTCAATTAGATGGCTGTATTGTATACACTTCTTGCGAACCTTGCCCCATGTGTTTAGGTGCTATTTATTGGGCACGACCTGACAAAGTTTTCTACGGAAGCAACCAGCAAGATGCTGCAAACATAGGGTTTGATGACGCATTTATCTATAAAGAAATACCTTTACCTTACGAAAAAAGAAGTATCCCGTTTGAGCAAGTCGGAAGAAAAATTGCGTTAGAACCTTTTAAAAAATGGTCTGAAAAACAGGATAAAATTGAATATTGATAAAAATTCAATATAATAAAAAAGCAGCAAATTAATTTGCTGCTTTTTTATTTTAAGATTTAAAAATTCGTTTCCACCATGGTTTTTTCTTTATATCAGTATGATAACCATTAGAATAGTTTCCATAGCCATAACCATAGCCATAGCCATAGCCATAAGTACCATAAGATGCTTTAATATCAAAATCATTTAAAACAATATGTATATTAGAAACCTCTTTTTTAGTATACTTTGCAGAAATCATTTTAAGCATTCGCTTATCAGAATAATTTTGCCGTACAACATACAAGTTTGTATCTGTAAACTGCATTAACTCAAAAGCATCAGACACCAAACCAACGGGTGGCGTGTCTAAAATTATAAAATCGTATTCTTGTTTTAAGATTTTAAATAAATGTGTAGAACTTTCATTGATAATCAATTCTGAAGGGTTAGGTGGTATTGGCCCAGAATTAATTAAATATAAATTTTCTACAGATGTTTTTTGCGTGATTTCTTCTATAGAACGTTCACCTATTAAATAATTTACAACACCAATGTCATTTTTCATTCCATAACCATCAAAAAGTTTTGGTTTCCGTAAATCAAAACCTACAACAACTGTTTTTTTACCAGCCAAAGCAAAAATAGAAGCTAAATTCATAGAAACAAAAGTTTTACCTTCACCACTAACAGAAGAAGTAACTAAAATGGTTTTTGCTTCACCTTTCTTTTTAGTACTCAATAAAAAATGAATATTAGAACGTAAGGCTCTAAAGGTTTCTGAAACCGATGAATTAAAGTTATTTTCTACAACCATACTTTTATCATCAAAGTTTTTTCCAACTACACCTAAAACTGGTATATCAGTAACATTTTCAATTTCTTCAACAGTATGAATTTTAGTATTAAATAATTCTTTAATTACAATAATAATAGTTGGTAAAATAAGCCCTAAAAGTAATGCAACAAGATAATTAAATTGTTTATTTGGCTTAGCAGAAGCTTGGCCTGTATCTTTTGCAATATCTAGCACTTTTATATCAGAAACACTTGCTGCAATAGCTATACTTGCTTCGTATCTTTTTTGCATTAAAAATAAATAATTGGCTTCGTTGATTGCGTATTTACGTTGAAAATTAAGTAATTTCTGTTCTTTCTTCGGAAGCTTTCTAAGTTTATAACTATAATTATTAAACCTACTTTTATTGTTTTTCATGCTCACCTTGGTAGCATCTTTAAGATTGCTTAAACTTTCTAACAAGACATTACGGGTCATGTTTATCTCTTTGTTAAGCACTTTTAAAGATGGATGATCTTTTGTTACTTTTTGTGCTAATTGTTCCTTTTGAACAGACAATTCGGTTAGTTTAGAAACAGTACTCGTTATAGCGCCATCTTCCATGTTTATGATTGCTGGCGCTGGAATATCTTTATAATTTTTATGAGAGTTGATATAATATTCTAAATTATTAAAATACTCTAATCGATCTTCTAACTCTTGTTGGTTTTTATCTAATGAGCTTGCTTCTGTAAAAATTGCAGAACCTTCTGCAGATAAATCATAAATACGATGCTTTTGTTTATACTTACCTATACTATTTTCAATGTTTCTTAGACTATCAGAAGCTATTCTGAATTGTTCATCAATAAAATCTTTGGTACTACGCGCGTAATTTGTTTTGTCTAAAAGCTGCTCTTTTGATAAAACTTCTACCGATTTATTTAAAAAATCAGCAATTTTAATTTTATTAGCGCCCATTAAAGACATTTCTAATAACGAGGTACCTTTAATGGTCTTTGTACGTACATGCTGGTAATCTTTAACAGTGGCAACTATTGGAGAAAATTTAATGTAGAACACTTTTCCTTTTAAATTACTTGCAAGTTCATTTTTCTTTATAACACCATTAAAAAAAGGCATTTCTATTGGTGTATCTACAGCAAAACGATGGCTTTCAGAAGGAGAATTTACCAAAACTGTTTTACTTACTTCTTTGTCATAATTATATAAGGTTATTTCTTTTTTTTCTCCAAAATCTAAAGACAAATTAAAATTAGAATCGTCAACAAATTCAATCTTTATTAGATTATCTAGTATCTGAAAAGAATCTGGTTTTAACTTAACCTTAAAAGGTGTTTTACCATAAATATCATCGTATCTAAATCTTCCTTTAGAAAAATAATTAATGTAAAGTTCTAATTCTTTAACAACCTTTTCATTATGACTTCTTGAGGTAATAACACGTCTTATAGATTCTACTTTATCACTTACACCTCCCCAATTAAAGGCAATGTTGGTGCCTGTAGAAAATAAAGGATTCTGTTTTTCTTTAACAGCCAACGTAGTTTTTAAACCATAAATACGCTGTGTAGAAATATTTTTATAATATGCATAAGCTAGCGCTAATAATACGGTAAGTACAAACCAACGCCAATGCGCTATTATTTTAAAAAAATAATCTTTTATGTCTTTAACATTGGCATCTTTAAATTCAGAAAAATTAAAATTTGCTTCTTCCATAAGACTATATGTTCTTTAGCAATAAAACCGTACTTGCCAGAAACGAAATAACTGTCACAATGGTCGAAAAAGTTTGCAAACCATTAGAGCCTGTCCCTAATGCTTTTTGCTCTAATGGCGGCACGTAAATAATATCATTCGGTAAAATATAAAAATGTTCATCATTAAATACATCAATATTGGTAATATCTAAAGTGAATTTTTGTGTGGCATCAAGGCTTTTACGAATAATTGTAATTTCACTTCTATTTCCGGTCTCATTAATATCACCAGAATTGGCAATGGCTTCAATAATATTTACACTAGATTGCTGTAAATTAACCGTGCCCGGATTACCAACTTCGCCTAAAACCGTAAAACGAATACCCGCTAATTTAACTTTTACAAAAATTGTTTCTGGATTTTTAAGGTATTTGGTAAGCCCTGCCTCTATTTTTTGGCGTACTTCTTTTTCGGTGTAACCTAAAACATTAATCTCTCCAATATAAGGAATTCTTATATTTCCATGTAAATCAACCGTATAACCATCAAAATATAAATTTCCAGAACCAGCTGCACTGTTTGCATTTTTCTTTGTTGCAAACAAAGCCACTAAACTAGCATCTTCTGCAACAATTTCTATTGCTAACACATCATTTATCTGCAATTTATAAGCTTCGCCTTGTAATTTTTTTATGGTTTTATCTATTTTTGGTTTTCCCTGAAAATAGGTTCTTTTTTTGGTAGAAATACAAGCCGTTAAAAGCGGTATTAAAGCAAATAAAAGAAAGATTTTTCGCATCATATTTTTTACTTTGTAAGCAAATATAATTTTTAATCGTTTATTACAATAATTTTTCCTTTATTTTCGTAAAATAATTTTCTAATTTCTTGCATAAAATAAGCTCATATATTCATTTTCTACTCAAATCGACCAATAAACATGGCGTACATTCTCCTTTTGTATATAATCTTATCACAAAAGGATTTACTTCGGAAATTGATTTTAATATAAAACAAAAAATAGCTCATTACCAAAAAGAATTATTCAAGAATAAAAAAATGATCACAGTAAGTGATTTTGGTGCTGGCTCTAAAATATTTCGAAATAATTATCGACAAATAGCTAAAATTGCTAAAGTTGCTGGTATTCGTAATAAAAAAAAACAACTTCTTATTAAACTCATCCTATATTTTAAACCCACAAACGTTTTAGAAATTGGCACTTCACTTGGTATGGCAACTTCTTGTATAAAATTTGCAAATCCCGAAGCAAAAATAATCACACTAGAAGGTTGCCCAGAAACGGCAAGAGTTGCCAAACAACAATTTCAAAAGTTCAATATCGATTCTATAAACTTGCTACTGGGAGATTTTAAAAATACACTTTCAAATGCCATTGAAAACAAAAAATTTGATTGCATTTATTTTGACGGAAATCATCAAAAAAAAAGTACCATTTCTTACTTTGAGCAATGTTTAAAAACGGCTCACAATGATAGTTTCTTTATTTTTGATGACATTCATTGGTCAAAAGGTATGGAAGCCGCATGGCTTTATATCAAAACGCATCCTAAAGTAACCGTTACCATCGATGTTTATCATTTTGGAATCGTTTTTTTTAGAAAAGAACAACAAAAAGAACATTTTATAATTAAAGCTTAAAAACCTAAATTTACAATATGAAAATTTATACAAAAACAGGCGATACAGGAACAACCTCATTATTTGGTGGTACAAGAGTACCAAAATATCATTTACGCATTGAAAGTTACGGAACCGTAGATGAGCTAAACGCCTACATTGGCTTGATTAAAGATCAAAAAGTTGATACAAATACAGCCGCTTTATTATTAAAAATTCAAAATGATCTTTTTACATTAGGTGCAATGTTAGCAACACCACCAGAAAAAGAAACTTTAAAAAGTGGAAAAGACCGATTGCAAATTCCTAAAATAAGCAAAGCAAGTGCAACTTATTTAGAAGATGCTATTGATCTAATGAATAAAACGCTGCCAGCAATGACACATTTTGTATTACCCGGTGGACACCCAACAGTGTCATATTGTCACATTGCGCGTTGTGTTTGCCGAAGAGCAGAGCGTATTTGTGTTCATTTAAATGATAATGAACCTATTAACCCCATAATTTTAATCTATTTAAACAGACTTTCTGATTTTCTGTTTGTATTGGCACGAAAATTGACATTCGATAATCATGCAACCGAAATCCCATGGATTCCGGAGAAGAAAAAGTAAGTTCTTTAAGATTATTGAAAATAATTCTCAAATTTCTTGTCTATCTGAGTAAAAAATTTACTTTTGCAGAAAATTAAACATTATTACACAAATACTATGTATTGGACATTAGAATTAGCATCTTATTTAGCAGATGCACCATGGCCAGCGGCAAAAGACGAATTAATTGATTATTCAATTAGAACGGGCGCACCACTAGAAGTCACAGAAAACCTACAAGATATTGAAGATGAAGGAGAAATCTATGATTCAATAATCGAAATTTGGCCAGATTACCCTACCGAAGAAGATTATCTTTGGAACGAAGACGAATATTAACATAAAAATAACTAAAAAAGTCTCATCGTATGAGGCTTTTTTTTTGCTTTAAACTTTATTAACAAACACTAAAAAAGTTTGTTTTTTATAGTAGCTTTGTAACACTTAAACAAACAGGTAAAACTGTTTAAATAATATTATTGACAGAAAGATTATGAGTATATTAAATTCTATATTAAAAGCATTTGTTGGCGATAAAAAAAAGAAAGATTTAAAACTATTACAACCTATTGTAACCAAAGTACATAGTTTTGAAAAAGCAATAGCTTCATTATCAAATAATGAACTACGTCAAAAAACAATCGATTTTAAAAATAAAATAAAAGAAGCAACAAAATCACTAGACGAAACACTTGCTGCGCTTAAAGAAGAATTGCCTACAGCACATATAGATAGAAAAGAAGCTATCTATAACGAAATAGATACCTTAGAAGATCAAATCTATACAACCACAGAAGAAATATTAAACGAAATTCAAGGAGAAGCCTTTGCTTTAATTAAAGAAACTGCCAAACGTTTTGCAAACAATGACAGCATAACAGTTTCTGCAACTGCTTTTGACAGAGAGCTTTCAGCAACACACGAAAACGTTATCTTAGACGATAATAAAGCCATTTGGAAAAACACTTGGGATGCCACCGGAAAACAAGTAACTTGGGATATGATTCATTATGACGTTCAATTAATTGGAGGTTCTGTATTACACCAAGGAAAAGTAGCCGAAATGATGACAGGAGAAGGAAAAACACTCGTTGCAACCTTACCAATATATCTAAACGCTTTAACAGGTAAAGGAGTACACGTAGTTACCGTAAATGACTATTTGGCAAAACGTGATGCCGCTTGGATGGGACCAATTTTTCAATTTCATGGATTAAGTATAGATTGTATCGATTACCACCAACCAAATTCTGATGCACGTAAAAAAGCTTACAACGCTGATATTACTTACGGAACAAATAATGAATTCGGTTTTGATTATTTGCGTGATAATATGGCACATGCACCAGAAGATTTAGTACAAAGACCCCATAATTATGCCATTATTGATGAAGTAGATTCAGTATTAATAGATGATGCTAGAACACCATTAATTATTTCTGGAGCAACACCAAGAGGCGACAAACATGAGTTTGACGAACTAAAACCAGTTATTGATAAGCTAGAACAAAAACAACGTAGTTATTTAATTGGCGTTTTAGCCGAAGCTAAAAAATTAATTGCCGAAGGAAACACCAAAGAAGGTGCTATTTTACTACTAAGAGTATATCGAGGTTTACCAAAAAATAAAGCACTCATTAAATTTTTAAGTCAAGAAGGCATTAAGCAACTACTTCAAAAGACCGAAAATTTTTATATGCAAGACAACAATCGTGAAATGCCAAAGATTGATGCCGAACTCTATTTTGTTATCGACGAAAAAAATCATTCTATAGAACTAACAGACAAAGGAATTGCAACCCTTTCTGAATACGGAAATGACGAAGATTTTTTTGTATTACCAGACTTAGGAATGGAAATAGGAAAAATCGATAAACAAGAACTATCTCCAGAAGAAGCCGCTGCAAAAAAAGAAGAATTATATCGTAATTTTAGTATTAAAAGTGAACGTATTCATACTGTAAATCAACTATTAAAAGCCTACACCCTATTTGAAAAAGATGTAGAATATGTATTGATGGACGGAAAAATTAAAATTGTAGACGAGCAAACTGGACGTATCATGGACGGTCGTCGTTATTCTGACGGATTACACCAAGCAATAGAAGCCAAAGAAAACGTAAAGATAGAAGATGCCACCCAAACCTTTGCTACCATTACCCTGCAAAACTACTTTAGAATGTATCGTAAACTTTCTGGTATGACAGGTACAGCGGTAACTGAAGCAGGAGAACTTTGGGAAATCTACAAATTAGATGTAGTAGAAATACCAACCAACCGCCCATTAGCTAGAAAAGACAAAGAAGATTTAATTTACAAAACAAAGCGCGAAAAATACAATGCGGTAATTGATGAAATAGCCACATTAGTAGCCCAAAAACGCCCTGTTTTAGTAGGAACAACTTCTGTAGAAATTTCAGAATTGTTAGGAAAAATGCTAAGCATGCGTAAAATTGAGCACAATGTGTTAAATGCAAAATTACATAAAAAAGAAGCAGATATTGTAGACCAAGCAGGTCAACCAGGCGTGGTAACCATTGCCACCAATATGGCAGGACGTGGTACCGATATTAAACTTTCTGAAGAAGTAAAAGCAGCAGGTGGTTTAGCCATTATAGGTACAGAACGTCATGATTCTAGACGTGTAGATAGACAACTTCGTGGTCGTGCTGGTAGACAAGGAGATCCAGGTACATCACAATTTTATGTGTCTTTAGAAGATAATTTAATGCGTCTATTTGGTTCTGATAGAATGGCAAAAATGATGGATAGAATGGGCTTGAAAGAAGGCGAAGTAATTCAGCATTCTATGATTACCAAGTCTATTGAAAGAGCGCAGAAAAAAGTTGAAGAAAATAACTTCGGAATACGTAAACGTTTATTAGAATATGATGATGTTATGAACGCACAGCGTGAGGTAATCTATAAAAGAAGAAAACACGCATTGTACGGAGAACGTTTACAAGTAGATATTGTTAATATGGTTTATGACACCTGTGCTTCATTAATAAATGAAAACAAACCAAAGAATGACTTTCAGAATTTTGAATTTGAATTGATTCGTTTTTCTTCTACAAGTTCTCCTTTTTCAGAAGAAGAATTTAATACCAAAACAGCAGAAGCATTAACAGATGAATTGTTCAATATTGTTTACAAACATTATCAAGAAAAAATAAAAAGAAGTGCCATTGCAGCTTTTCCTGTAATAAAAGATGTGTACGAAACACCTGGTAATAAATACGAACGCATTTCGGTTCCTTTTACAGATGGTGTTAAAACATTACAAGTTGTTACCAATTTAGAACAAGCATATCAAACCGAAGGAAAACAATTAATTACTGATTTTGAAAAAAATATTACGCTTGCCATTATTGACGACACGTGGAAAAATCACTTACGTCAAATGGACGAGTTAAAACAATCGGTTCAGAATGCTTCTTATGAGCAAAAAGACCCATTGTTAATCTATAAATTTGAAGCTTTTGAATTGTTTAATAAAATGATTGATAAGGTGAATAAAGAAGTTTTATCATTCCTATTTAAAGGTGAATTACCAAACCAAGATGCCAATCAAATATCACAAGCAAGAACGCAAAAGCGAGAAAAAGTACAATTAAGCAAAGTAGATTTTGATGCCAACAGAGCACAACAAACACAAACCAATCAAACACAACAACCACAAATTACCGAAACAATTGTTCGTGCAGAACGTAAAATTGGTAGAAATGAACGTGTGACTATTAAAAATGTAATGAATGGAGAAAGCAAAGTTGTAAAATACAAACAAGCCATACCGTTAATAGAAAAAGGTGAATGGGTATTGACAGATGATTAAATAGTATCGTGATTATAAAATAAAAAAAGAAGAAAAGTTTAGTGCTTTTCTTCTTTTTTTTGGACGTTTTCTAAATCATCTGGCACAGGATCATAACCACTTTTTCCCCAAGGGTGACAGCTAAGAATTCTTTTAAGAGCAAGTTTTCCGCCTTTTAACAAACCGTGTTTTTGCAAAGCTTCAACAGTGTAATGAGAGCAGGTTGGAGAATAGCGACAACTTGAAGGTGTATAAGGAGAAATGGCTACTTGGTAAAAACGAACCAATGCAATAAACGGGTATGTAAGTAATTTTTTAATGATGTAATTATAAAAGTATATTCATTTCACAAAGTAAACGTAGTGCCTTCTCTACCGTCTTTTAACTGTATACCAATCGCCAAAAGCTCATCTCTAATTTGGTCTGAAAGTG
>CAMZLD010000135.1 GCA_947311635.1 uncultured Flavobacteriaceae bacterium
GCGGCAACCACAGAACTTTCTTCTACGACCATAGGTACCGCATAATCTTTTCCGTTAATTAAAAAATTTGGCGCAATACCATAGGGTAAATAATAGTTAGAAATGGTGTTTTCTATAAAATCGTCATGTAATTCTTGTAACTTTTGGTCTGAATTCCAATATTGTTTTAAAATATTTGAACCAACTTGTTGATCATCTAAATATGTATTTGACAGCCATGCTATCTTTTCTTCTTTGCTAAGTTTTGAAAATCCTGAAACTTTTTTCTTCATTTCTTTTTTATAAATCAAGTACAAATATACAGTAATGACCTAAATGTAGCGAGTTTATAATTGTATTTTTCTATTATTTAACTCATTTTTTAGAGTTTTTTCCGTAAACTTGAGCTTCTTTTAAAACCATTAAATAATGAAAAAAATACTCGCTTATTTTACCCTTATCTTATTGATAGCTTGCAAGTCAACTTCTCAAAGCACAAAAGAAACCACAACTACAAATGCATCAAAAAACAGTGCTAAAGAAATTACTTTAGAAGATATTTGGCAAAAAGGCACTTTTAGAACGCAACGTTTGGGTGGTTTTCATGCTATGGAAAAAGGCGATTTTTATGTAGTAATTAATGGTCATGGACAACAATTAGATAAGTATTCTTATAAAACCCTAGAAAAAGTTGAAACCTTAGTTGATGCCAAAGACTTAGATGGAGTAAATACATTATATGATTATTCGTTTTCTTCCGAAGAGAATAAAATTATTTTCGGAACAGAGAAAGAACAAATTTTTAGACATTCATATAGAGGTATCTATTATGTATATGATTTGCAAAGCAAGCAGTTGACAAAAATTTCTGAAGAAAAAATTCAAGAGCCCACTTTTTCTCCAGATGCAAACAAGGTGGCTTACATGTTTAAAAATAATATGTATGTAAAAAATCTAACAACCAATCTAACAAAACAAATTACCTATGATGGCAATAAAAATAGTATTATTAATGGTATTACCGATTGGGTTTACGAAGAAGAGTTTTCTTTTGTAAGAGCCTTTGAATGGAATGCTGACTCTAACAAACTGGCGTATATTCGTTTTGACGAAAGTGATGTGCCAGAGTTTTCTATGGATATCTTCGGAAATGATTTGTACCCAAAACAACAAGTCTTTAAATACCCAAAAGCAGGAGAAAATAATGCGAAAGTGACTTTGCATATCTACAACCTTCAAACACAAAGCAATCAAAAAGTAGATTTAGGTGACAAACAACAATATTACATGCCTAGAATGCAATGGACCAACAAAGCAAATACACTTTGTGTTACAACATTAAACAGGCATCAAAACAATTTAAACTTGCTATATGTTGATGGAAATACGCTACAAAGCGCATTAATACTTAATGAAAAAGACGCTGCTTATGTTGATATTACAGACAATTTAACTTTTTTAAATGACAATTCTTTTATTTGGACAAGTGAAAAAGATGGCTTTAACCATATTTATCATTACAATGAAAATGGTAATTTAATAAATCAAGTTACCAAAGGTAATTGGGAAGTTACTAGTTATTATGGTTATGATGATAAAACGTCTCGTATCTATTTTCAATCAACCCAAGATGGCTCTACAAACAGAACCATTGCTACTGTAAATCTAGATGGTAGTAACTTAAAAAAATTAAGTGCAAAAATTGGTGATAATGCTGCTGCTTTTAGCAACAGCTTTAATTATTACATTAATACGTTTTCGAATGCTGAAACACCTTATATATACACGTTAAACGAATCTAAAACAGGAAAAGAAATTAAAATTATTAAAGAGAATTCTCAATTAACAACAACTTTAAAAGCATACCATATAGCTAATAAAGAATTTAGCACCATTACTACCAAAGACGGCACTTTTAATATATGGATGATTAAACCCGCAGATTTTGACCCTTCAAAAAAACACCCTTTACTTATGTATCAATATTCTGGACCAGGAAGCCAATATGTATCAAACCGTTGGAATGGTGCCAATGACTATTGGTATTACATGTTGGCTCAAAAAGGATATATTATTGCTTGCGTTGACGGAAGAGGTACTGGATTTAAAGGACGTGATTTTAAAAAAATAACACAAAAAGAATTAGGAAAATACGAAGTGATTGATCAAATTGAAGTGGCAAAAGCATTAGGAAAACGCAATTATATAGACGTAGAAAGAATAGGTATTTGGGGCTGGTCTTACGGAGGTTTTATGTCTACCAATTGTATTTTAAAAGGCAACGATGTCTTTTCTACTGCCATTGCTGTAGCACCTGTTACTTCTTGGCGTTTTTACGACACCATTTATACAGAAAGATACATGCAAACACCACAAGAAAACGCGAGTGGGTATGATGACAACTCACCTATTAATTATGCAAACAAGTTAAAAGGTAACTATTTACTTGTGCATGGTTCTGGAGATGATAATGTACATGTGCAAAACACCATGCGCATGATTAATGCATTGGTTTTAGCAAACAAACAATTTGATTTGTTTATTTATCCAGATCGAACACATGGTATTTATAGTACCAGAAACGACCGTTTACATCTTTATAAAAAAATGACCGATTTCATTTTGACTAATTTATAAAAAAACATCATAAATTATGATAGAAAACCAACATCAGTTTTATTTAATTGCAGAATTTTTAATCGCATTGATTGGTGGTTTTTTATTGTTGGCTATTTGGTTGGTAGTTCAAAAACAATTTAGCGCTAAACTTTCAACAGAAATTTCTATAAAACGATTTGATAAAGGCTTGTTGTTTATTAGTTTATCTATTTTTGTTTGGGCGTTGTCTTCGTTATTAATTTTAATTTTCAATACCTATCAAACAAATAATTGGGTTACTATTATAAGCCAAAACATGTTTTCTATTCTAAACTCTTTGTTTTTAATTTTAGCGTTATATTATTTCGATAATTCGCCTAATTACTTGTATAATAACAAAAAAAGCACCAAACGGATTATTGTTTTTTTTGTAATTCTATCTGTCATTTCTTTAGCATTAGCCTTGTTATTTGGAGAAACAATCAACACGCGTGGTTTTCGGTTTAACACCATACCAGACGTTTTACTTTCAGCCATTTTAACATGGTTTTTAGTATTTTCTTTATACCGCACATTTAGTAATAGAAACATGAAAAGCATTGCAGTCATTGCAGCACTAAGTATTATTGTCTTGTTTTTAACACAAATTCCGTTAGTTTTTAATTTTGAAGATTATTCCTTTTTAATAGATATAACCAAACTTACAGCAAAAACCACTTTGATATTTGTTTTTTTAGTACTTGGTACAAGTTGGGTATTAGAATTAGCACAACTACCAGAAGCCACCACAATGAAGATTCGTTTTTTAGATTGGAATAAAATAGAATTATCAATTCCTTCAAAAAATATTATCAATACACACATAGATTTTGGCAAACGGACTACCCAATTCAACAACCTTTTAAAATTTGCAATTCGAAGAAAATTTGCCCCTGAAAAAGAAATGTGTATTGAAGTGTATAATGGCGGCGAAATAGCAAGTCAAACCTATTTAACTAGAATCATAGATAATATTAATGACCATTTAAACCTAAATGAAGACACAAAACTCAACCGAAACGATTTTTTTACGTTTATTGGTCAAGCAAAATATCGACTGCGTTTTTTACCAGAACACATTGCTGTTAATACAGCACTACTACAAGAGTTTACACACAATTTAGACAAAGAAATTTACAAGACATTTAAGCAGTAACAAATACACACAAACTATTATTTTTAATGAAAACACCTTACAGCAACTAAAAAATTTAATTATTGTTTGTATTTTGCGATTGACTAAAAATAGTTATTCTAAAAAACAGACTACTTTTATCGAGAAAAAATTCACACTATACTAACTATAACAATTAAAACATTATGACAAACAACGTAGCTACAGATAAAGAAATTTTTGGACATCCTGTCGGGTTATTTATGCTTTTCTTCACTGAAATGTGGGAACGTTTTTCGTACTACGGAATGAGAGCTTTACTTGTTTTATATTTAATAAGCGAAGTGACTTCAGAAAATGCTGGATTAGGATGGAATAAAAGTGAAGCCAGTAGCCTTTATGGCTGGTACACAATGCTTGTTTATATCACACCTATAATAGGTGGTATTTTAGCAGATAAAATCTATGGCTTCAGAAAAGCAATATTAATTGGAGGCGTGCTAATGACCTTAGGTCATCTATCACTAGCATTTCATCCCATGCCTGCGTTTTACTTGGGTCTTGGATTGTTAATTGTTGGTAATGGCTTTTTTAAACCAAATATATCATCTATAGTTGGTCAATTATACCCTGACGGCTCTGAAAAGAAAGATTCTGGATATACTATCTTCTATCAAGGCATTAATGTTGGTGCATTTTTAGGCTCTATTCTTTGTGGTTATTTAGGCGAAACCTACGGTTGGCATTATGGTTTTGGATTAGCAGGGGTTTTTATGTTAATAGGTTTAATTCAATTCAAATTATCACAAGGAATGTTCGGTGATATAGGTTTAGCTCCAAAAAAGAAAAATTTAGATAATAATATTGATTTAATAGATTCAGTAAAAAGTATTGAGAATGCTCCATTAACAAAAGTAGAAAGACATAGATTAATTGTTGTTGGTGTATTAGCTTTTTTTTCAATATTCTTCTGGGCTGCTTTTGAACAAGCTGGATCTAGCATGACCATTTTTGCAAGTGAATATACCGACCGCTCTCTATCTGGAATAGGCATTACAATATTTAAATATCTTGGGGCTTTATTATCTGCATTACCAGTAATGATTTTAACATGGTTGTTTATAGGCATGAATAAAGCGATAGGGAAAATTTATCCAACCGCTATACTATTTATGGCTCTAAGTATTGTGATACTTTGGGCAATAATCGGATTTATGGTTTATAATCAATTCGCTAATGAAAATCCAGAAGTACCAGCTACTTGGTTTCAATCTCTAAATGCTTTATTTATTTTTACATTAGCTCCTTTATTTGGATGGATTTGGGAAAAATTGGCAAAAACAAAATTAAACCCTAATGGTCCCCAAAAATTTGCAATAGGGCTTATTTTACTTGGACTTGGGTTTATTCCAATGGTTATTGGCGCAGCAAATGTTGGTGGTAATTCAATACAAAAGGCAAGCATGATTTTTTTAACTTTAGCATATTTATTACATACAATGGGCGAATTAAGTTTATCTCCAGTTGGATTATCATACGTTAATAAACTATCTCCAAAACGCCTTTTGGGTATAATGTTTGGTATTTGGTTTTTTGCTTCTGCAATGGGTAATAAATTAGCAGGATCATTTTCAAGCTATATGGAAAAAATTGCAGAGACATCATCTATGTCAGACTTCTTTAACATTTTGGTTTGGATACCAATAGGTGGAGGTGTTTTATTATTCTTACTAAGCTTCCCTCTAAAAAAATTAATGCACGGAATACACTAAAAACTTTTAAAACTAAATTTTATAATTTATGAGTACACTATCAAAATATAAGTTTGAAGGAACAGCTTTAAACAACGAACTCCTAATGGGACATCCATCAGGTTTATTTATTCTTTTCTTTACAGAAATGTGGGAACGTTTTTCGTATTACGGAATGCGTGCTTTACTAGTCTTATTTTTAACATCATCTTTAATGGATGGCGGTTGGGCATGGAGCCGTGAAGATGCTCTAAGCCTTTACGGAACCTACACAATGTTGGTTTATTTTACACCTATTATTGGTGGTATTTTGGCAGATAGAGTATTAGGGTATCGAACTGCTGTAGGCATTGGTGCGCTTATTATGACCTTAGGTCATGCTGCAATGGCTGCAGATACACCATGGGGATTATATACAGGTATTGGACTTTTAATTGCTGGTAACGGTCTTTTTAAACCAAATATTACTTCTATTATTAATGGTGTGTATAAAAATGCTCAAGAGAAAAAAGATGGCGCCTTTACTATTTTCTATATGGGTGTTAATGCTGGTGCATTTCTTGGCATTATGCTTTGCGGTTATGTTGGAGAGACTTATGGATGGCATTTGGGATTTGGATTGGCTGGAATCTTTATGTTTTTAGGAATGTTACAATTTTGGTTTTCTCAAGGTATTTTTGGTAATGTTGGTACAAAACCAAGCAAAATCGAAGATTTATCAGATGCTATTGTAACTACAGGCGAAAAAAGTTATGACGACGTTCCTAGTAATGTACAAAGAGATCGATATATTGTAGTAGCTGTTTTAGCTTTTTTTACAGTATTCTTTTGGGCTGCTTTTGAACAAGCGGGTGGTTCTATGACCATTTTTGCCAAAGACTATACAAATAGATTACTAGAGGGCAATGCCGCTACTATTTTTAGAATAGCTAACACTTTGCTTACAATCGTTCCCTTAGCAATCATAACCTATGTGTTATTTAGTTTATTTAAAATTACTTTTAAAAAATACGCCTTATCTAATACATTTTTAGGTATTAGTTTTGCTATCATTTGGGTGATTGTGATTATTATGCTAAAAAATCAATTTAGTCAAACTTCAACAGAAATACCTGCTTCTTGGTTTGGTATTTTAAACTCCTTTTTTATTATTGCTTTTGCACCCTTGTTTTCTAAAATATGGGAAAGCAAATACAATCCGTCAGCAACTATAAAATTTGGTATTGGTTTAATCCTTTTAGGCTTAGGATTTGCAGTATTATCTTATGGATCTGCGAGTATTCCTCAAGGAGCAAAAACGGCTTCTGTAAGTGTAATTTGGTTAATTTTAGCTTATTTATTACATACTTTAGGAGAGTTAAGTTTATCTCCGGTTGGTCTATCATATGTTTCAAAGCTTGTGCCTGGAAAAATGATTGCTATGATGTTTGGACTATGGTATATTGCCGTAGGTATGGGAAATAAATTAGCAGGTTCTATGGGAGGTATGATTGACGCTATAACAGAAGAGTATTCTATGTCCACATTCTTTTTAATATTCACTTTCGTACCGATTGGAGCTGGATTGTTAGTAATGGCATTAACACCTGTACTTAACAAACTAATGCACGGTGTAAAATAATCAAACTTGTTAAAGTTTATACAAAAAGCGTTCTTTTGGAACGCTTTTTGTTATTTTTGCCATGACCTTGCGTCTAAACATTCAAATAAACACACATGAAAAAAATACTTTTACCATTGCTGGTTTTATTACTTGCAATTAACTTTACAAGCATTGCCCAAAAATCTTCAAAAAAAGATGAAATACATTGGATGACATTAGAAGAAGCCGTTGCAGCTCAAAAAAAATTACCAAAAAAAATATTGATAGATGCCTATACCAATTGGTGCGGCCCTTGTAAAATGATGGAACAAAATACATTTTCTAACCAAGATGTAATTAGTTATGTAAATGCCACATTTTATGCTGTAAAATTTAATGCAGAAGGTAATGATGAAATTACATTTAAAGAACATACCTTTAAAAACCCCAATTACGATCCTAAAAAAAGCAATACTAGAAATGGCTCTCATCAATTAGCAGGTTATTTTGGTGTACGCGCCTACCCAACCATTATATATTTAGATGAAAATCAAGAGTTAATCGCCCCAATCGCTGGTTACCAAACACCAAAAAATATTGAAGTGTATTTAAAACTTTTTGGAACAGATGCTTTTAGAAAAATAAAAAGTCAAGAAGCTTATGAAACTTACATGAACAATTTTAAATACGAATTTAAAGAGTAAGTTACTTTTTGGTTAATACATAAGCGCCTTTTTTGCTCGTTGCATAAAAAGGCGTTTTTTGTTGCCTACAAATAAACGCCCAATGCTCTATATAACTTCTATAATTAGAACCATCAACAATAATTAGTGATGGTTGCAATGTGTTAATTAAACGCTCTAAATTAATTTTAGGCGATTGGTGTAACAGCACCATATCTGGCTTAAAACTTGGTAAATAATAAACCCCTAAACTATCAACAATTAAAAGGGTTTTGTCAAAAACTGAAAATACGTTTTTAGAAATCGTATCAAAAGATATTTGTTGTATTTGAGCACCAATTTTATAATTTAACAGACTTTTGTTTTTAATTGATTGCAAACTATCTTCAGAAGTATTTACATAAAAGTTGCCTCCTATTTTTTTACCAATAATGGTCTGTTTATTTTTATGAAAAACAATCCATTGATTCAAATGTATTGCCTTGTATTTTTGAAAAATGGCCAATAAAAAGAAAAGAAACAAACTAAACAAAGCTGCTTGTAAAAAAGAAACAAACTTCCTTTTAAAATAGATAATACAAAAAAACATTGCTATATATAAAAGTAATAACAAACTTAAAGACAATGAAATTTGCCGAATTAAAAAACGTTCTTGATGCGCCATAAAGGCAATAAAAGTATTTAAATATACAATTACTGTATTGTAAAGTTGTTCAAAAGCTATAGGTAACAAATTAATATAAGCCAAGATAATAACCAACATTCCGAAGCCTAAAATAAAACCTAAAAAAGGAATGATGACCAAATTAGAAATAAAAAATAGTACCGGAAACTGATGGAAATAATAAATACTCAACGGTAAAACTCCAATCTGTGCAGCAACACTTACTGTAGTAATATTCCAAAAATATTGAAGAACCTTTACTTTAGGTTTCCATATTTTAGAAAGCATTGGCTGTAGTGATACAATTGAAAAAACAGCCAAATAACTTAACTGAAAACCTACCGAAAACAAATACATTGGACGTATTAATAATAAGATGAAAAATGACATCACAAGTGTTTGATACACATTTGTTTTTCTGCCAGAAAACAAACCAATTGCTACGGCTGTAAACATGGTAACTGCACGTACAACAGACGCCGAAAGCCCAGCCACAAAAGCAAACAACCAAAGCAGTACAATAATTACTACTAAACGTATGGTTTTTCCATTTTTAAAGAACGTCAATGGTAAAAGTAAAACACTCAACAACCACATAATAATACCAACATGCAAACCAGAAACTGCTAAAATATGGATGACACCCGCATTGGCATATTGTTGCCTAATATGTGTAGACAATCCTTGGCGCTGCCCTAATAACATGGCATTGATAATGCCTAACACTTCTTTATCAAATTTGTATCGATTCAAGGCTTTATTAATTTTACTTCTAAAAGTAAAAGCCATCCCTTTTAGACTAAGGTATTTGTTTTTATACTGCAAAAACATTCCTTTACGTAGCGTAATTTGATGAGTAACTTGCTGCTTTGCTAAATAAGCTTGATAATCAAAATCAAAAGGGTTTTTAGGCTTTTCAACAATATTGAATGCTGTTTTAACGACAATAAGATCATCTACTATAAAAGGCATTTGTAATGAATCTTTCTGTAAGCTTACAAGAATTTTTCCGAAGGTTTTTTCTGAATTAATTTCAAGAATAGATGCATAATACACATTGTAATAAGTATTTGATTTTAACACATCTGTAATAACAATTTTGAGTGTATTTGTTTGCTGAATTCTATGCGAATAATGTTTTTTATAGCGGTTTTCTTGATGCAAATTTACATTGAAAACACCTATACAGAAAAACAACAAAAAGGTAACCATCATAAACCAAGCGTTCCTAATAAAGGTCTTGTTTGCTTGAATATATAAAAACACAAGCACTCCAAAAAGGCATAAAAAAGCTGTAACAATAAATTGAAAAGAAAAAAATAAATGATACCCTAACAGAATGCCTAGAGCCAAAAAAACAGAAACCTGTAAAGGGATGTAGTGTAGTAACTTTTTCATAGCAAGCTAAAGTTACTAAAAAAAATTTAACTATGTATTTACAATTAATTTTGCTACTTTTTGAGAGGCTCCTTTACCACCAAGCTTTTGTTCTAAATCATAATATTCTAGAAATAATGTTTTTCGCTTTTCTGGTTGTAAAATAGCGTTCAATGCTAGAATTAGGTGTTGCTTATTAAAATCATCTTGAATAAGTTCTGTCACCACTTCTTTATCCATAATTAAGTTGACTAAAGAAATAAATTTTAATGTTATAATACGTTTGGCAATAGCATAAGAAATTGCTGAACCTTTGTAACAAACTACTTGTGGTACTTTAAACAAAGCTGCTTCTAATGTTGCGGTACCTGAGGTAACTAAAGCTGCATAAGATACAGAAAGCAAGTCATAGGTCTTGTTTTCAACAAAAGCAATAGGCGCACCTTTTATAAACTGCTTATAGAAACTAAAATCTTGACTTGGCGCACCTGCAATTACAAATTGATAATCAGAAAATGTATCTGTTATACTTAACATTACTGCAAGCATTTTTTTAATTTCTTGTTTGCGGCTTCCCGGCAATAGCGCAATAATAGGTTTGTTACTTAATTGATGTTCGTTTCTAAACGCCACCTCATCTACTATTGATTTTTGAGCAATGGCATCTATTAAAGGATGTCCAACAAAAGTAACCTCATAACCATGTTTTTTATAAAAATCTTTTTCGAAAGGTAAAATAACATACATGGCGTCAATATCGCGTTTTATTTTTTTTACTCTTCCAGCACGCGAAGCCCAAACTTGTGGCGAGATATAATAATTGGTCGTAAATCCTTGCTTTTTTGCCCATTTTGCAATGCGCAAATTAAACCCAGAATAATCTATAAAAATAATTTTGTCGGGATGAAACTGTGCGATATCTTTTTTACAAAAAGAAATATTTTTAAAAATGGTTGTAATGTTTAAAAGCACTTCTACAAAACCCATAAAAGAAAGTTCTTTAAAGTGCTTTACCAAAGTACCTCCAACGGCTTTCATAAGATCTCCTCCCCAAAAATGAATATCAGCGTTAGGATCTTCTTTATAAATAGCTTTCATAAGATTAGATGCATGTAAATCACCCGAAGCTTCACCGGCAATGATATAATACTTCATAGGCTAGAAAAACTTAGAAATCATTAAAAGAATGGCCAAACAAATTGTTGCCAATAAAACACCCTTTGCTTTGGCGTCTTGCTTTTTCTTTATAAAAACAAAAAAAACAAACAAATTTGCTAAGGCCGCTAAACTTAGTACTTTTCCGTAGAGATTTCCTTCTGTAATAAGCTTCAATGTTTCTTCCCAAGAAAACTTAGAAAACAATTCTATATACAAGAAAAGACCCGCTAAAGTTGCAAAAATAGCTGTTAAAAAACCTATTAAAACTTGTTTTTTCATAAATCCCACGTATTTAATGTACTTATAAAATGATGAGCTGTTAAATCAAACTGTACCGGTACAACAGAGACATAATTTTGATCTAAAGCATAGATATCTGTATCTTGTCCTTTATCTAAGTTGACAAATTTTCCTGTAAGCCAATAATATTCTTTTCCTTGTGGATTGGTTCTTTTATCAAATTCTTCTTTCCAATTTGCACGTGCTTGTCTAGACACTTTAATCCCTTTAAATTTTGTTGCCTTCGGAAAATTTACGTTTAAAACTACACCATCTGGAAGTCCGTTTTTTAATACATTGCTTGCAATTTTGTGCAAATACGTTTTCAAAGGTTTAAAATCGGCATCCCAGTTATAATCTAATAATGAAAATCCAATTGCTGGTATTCCTTCTACTCCTGCTTCTACAGCAGCACTCATAGTGCCCGAATAAATTACATTAATAGAGGCGTTAGAGCCATGGTTAATACCAGAAACGCATAAATCTGGTTTTCTATCTAAAATTTCATTAACCGCCAACTTTACGCAATCTGCAGGTGTTCCAGAACAGGCGTACTCTATTTGCGGACCATCGTCTATTTTAATCTTATTGCAATGCAGTGTTGTATCTAATGTTATGGCATGCCCCATACCACTTTGTGGGCTATCTGGCGCCACAACTACAACATCACCAATGGTATTCATAACATGAATAAGAGTTCTAATACCGGGTGCCGTAATGCCATCATCATTGGTTACTAAAATTAATGGTTTTATTGCCATATATCATTATTTTATAAAGCAAATTTACTACAATTTTAGCAATCTAATTTTAACGTTTTGTAAAGAAAAAATCTAATTAAATTTACTTACTATTGTACTTCAAGATTGAACAGCCGTTCATAAAGAAGAATAAAAATTCGAAAAATCTTATTTTTTAAAATTATTGGCACTATTTTAGTAGCTATTAAAATGGCAACATTTAATGAATAAATTTACAGCTTACATGAAAAGAAATTATAAAATAATCATCCCTTTGATTGCACTATTTACCATCTTTATTAACTTTAAATTAAAGGCGCAAAATGATCCAGATAAAGATAAAGAATTAGTACGATTATTACAATATGCACTTACGCAAGGGCATTACCAACCGCATCAAATAGATGACACTTTTTCTAAAGAAATGTTTACTCATTTTTTAGAAGGCATAGACCCCGGAAAACGCTTTTTTCTTAAAAGTGATATTGATGAATTTAAGGTCTTTCAAGACCAATTAGATGACCAAATTAAAACGAAAGATTTAAGTTTTTATACAATGGTTATCAATAGATTTAATCAACGTGTTTCAGAAAGCAAAGCTTATTATAAAGAAGTTTTACAAAGTCCGTTTGATTTCACCAAAAAAGAAACGCTTGATTTAGATACTGATAAAAAACCGTATGCTACAACTAAAATAGGCCTTTTAAATAATTGGTATAAACACCTAAAAGCGCAAACAATTTCTAGGTATTATGATAAAATAAAACAACAAAAAGAAGCTGAAGAAGATGATGAAATAAAAAGTAAAACATTAGCACAATTAGAAGAAGATTCAAGAAAAGCAACCTTAAAAAGTACCGAAAGCCTCTTTAATAGAATTGAAGAACTAGACGACCGTGATTGGTTTGCCGTTTATCTTAACACCATAACACAAGGGTTTGATCCACACACTACGTACTTACCTCCTATTGCAAAAAAACGTTTTGACATTTCTATGTCTGGAAAATTAGAAGGAATTGGTGCGCGCCTTCAAAAAGAGAATGACTATGTAAAAGTAATGTCTTTAATTTCTGGTGGACCCGCTTGGAAAGCTGGCGAATTAGAAGTAGGCGATATTATTTTAAAAGTAGCACAAGGTGATAAAGAACCCTTAGACATTGTGGGTATGCGATTGGATGATTCTATCGAATTTATCAAAGGAAAAAAAGGCACCGAAGTACGCTTGACACTTAAAAAAGTAGATGGCACCATTCAAACTATTTCTATTATTAGAGACGTTGTAGAATTAGAAGATACTTTTGTAAAATCTAGTATTGTAAGCCTTGAAAATAAAAAATTTGGTATCATAAACCTTCCTAAATTTTATATTGATTTTAGTGAAAATAACTATAGAAATTCTGCCACAGATATGGCGCAAGAAATAGAACGATTAAAAGAAGAAAATGTAGAAGGCTTATTGATAGACTTAAGAAATAACGGTGGAGGCTCTTTAAAAACCGCCATAGATATTGCTGGGTTATTTATCAATGAAGGACCGGTTGTGCAAGTAAAATATAGAGGCGAAAAACCAACAATACACAAAGATAAAGACCCAAAAATACAATGGAATGGTCCCTTAGTGATTTTAGTAAATGAATTTTCTGCTTCTGCTTCAGAAATTTTTGCAGCCGCTATGCAAGATTATGGTAGAGCTATAATTATTGGTAGCAAGCAAACTTTTGGTAAAGGAACCGTTCAAAATATATTAGGTCTTAACAGATTTTCTAAATTCAATGGTGACTTAGGTGCTTTAAAAATGACCATTCAAAAGTTTTATAGAATTAACGGAGGTTCTACACAATTAAAAGGCGTACGCCCAGACATTATATTACCAACAAAATACAGTTATATTGAAGTAGGTGAAGGAAGTGAAGACAATGCTTTAGCATGGGATAAAGTAGCGCAAGCCGATTATAACATCTGGAATAACTACAACAATTTTAACAAAGTTGTAAAAGAAAGTAGAAAAAGAACAACATCTAATTGCACCTTTAAATTAATTGATGCCAATGCAAAATTTTTAAAAGAAGGTCAAGATGACACTTTGGTTTATTTAAATTATGAAGACTATAAAAAAGACATTGAAGGTCGAATTGATTTAGGTAAAAAATTTGATAGCCTTAAGGACTACAACAATAAATTAACATTCATATCTCCAAATTATGAATTGCCAATCATAAAAAAAGATAGTATTTTGAATGAAAAAAGAACCAATTGGCACACCAATCTCTCTAAAGATATTTATATAGAAGAGTCTTTACATGTTTTAAATGACATGCAGATGAAAAAAAAAGTAGCCCTTAAAAACTAGTTTTTATGGCAGTAAAAACAGCTTCATTAACACGCTTAGCATTTCGAAAATTCAAAAAAAACACTATCGGAATGCTAAGCGTATTACTAATTTTACTCTGTGGATTAGTTGCTGTATTTGCTTATGTCTTAGCGCCAGACAATACTATTAATGCCAATGAAATGCACATAGAAATACATTCAAAAAAACCGGGTTTTTCTACTCAAATGTTAAGTATTCCTAGAATGACATTAAACAAACAAAGCTTTTTTGAAAAATATTTCTTCGGAAAAAAAAGTCAAACAACAGAAATTCCGATTTCTGATTATAGTATAACCAAAAACGCGCTAGAAGTAACACTTTACAATGAAGGTATTTTAAAAAAACAAACCAAAACATTTCCGCTATCAACTTTTCACGAAAATCCTCAAAAATTCATTCAACAAAAAACATTTTACTTAGGTACTGATCGTTACGGAAGAGATTTACTTAGCCGAATGTTAATTGGCGCACGTATTTCATTTTTTATCGGTTTTATTGCCGTTTTAATTTCACTCATTATTGGTATACCAATCGGTGCATTAGCGGGTTATTATGGTGGAAAAATAGATACATTTATCATGTGGATCATCAATATTACGTGGTCTATACCAACATTACTTTTAGTCATTGCTATTACATTGGCATTGGGCAAAGGTTTTTGGCAAGTCTTTATAGCTGTTGGTTTAACAATGTGGGTAGAAGTTGCACGTGTTGTTCGTGGTCAAATATTAAGTACCAAACAACAGCAATATGTAGAAGCTGCCAAAGTATTAGGGTTCTCTGATTTTAGAATTATATTTAGGCATATATTGCCCAATATTTTAGCACCACTTATTGTTATATCTGCCGCTAATTTTGCTGCTGCAATATTGATTGAAAGTGGCTTAAGTTTTCTTGGGATTGGGGCACAACCTCCCACTCCTTCTTGGGGTGGCATGATTAAAGATCACTACAGTTATATAATTATGGGCAAAGCATATTTGGCCATTATACCTGGGCTAGCCATCATGCTACTTGTAATGGCTTTTATGCTTATTGGTAATGCCTTACGAGATGCCCTAGATGTTAAAAATTAAAACAAAAAAAATGAAAAACTATACCATAACTTTTACAACCAGATGGGCAGACTTTGACCCAAACCGTCATATGAGACACACTGCATACAACGATTATGCAGCAGAAGTACGTACACGCTTTTTTAAAGCCAACGGATTTTCTTTAGATGATTTTGCAAAATTTAATATTGGTCCTATTTTATTTCAAGAATCTACAAACTTTGTAAAAGAAATTCATCTAGGCGAAACAATTACCGCAAATATCAAAATAGAGGCTTCATCTAAAAAAGCAGAACGCTGGAGAATAGCGCATGAAATATTTAACGAACAAGGAAAGCTAGCGGCACAAATTAAGGTCTATGGCGCTTGGATTGACTTATCAAAAAGAAAATTAACAGCTCCGCCAGAAAGCATGCAAACAGCCTTTGAAAGCTTACAAAAAACCGAAAATTTCACCGTAATAAAATTAAAAGATGAATAGAAGAAGCAAGTTCTTTCCACTACTTACATTGCTTATAGCCATTGGTTTATATACTTATAATTACTATACTTCTAAAAAGAATCATTTAAAAAAAACAAATACTTCCGAAGTAAATACCACAAACTCTTCTAGTTTTAACTTTTTACCAAGTTCTACAACAGGGCAAATTGCAAAGCACAATTATTACACGCTGTCGTATAACGAATTGTACGAACAAGCCGAATGGGTAGCGCATCAATTAAAGGGAAGCCATATTACACACAACAACAGAAAGCGTCCTTATTTTATTGACGACCCTAAAATACTTAGTAAATCGGCTAGTTACCGTAATTATAAAAATTCTGGTTATGATAGAGGTCATTTATGCCCTGCTGGAGATCGTAAATTTTCTCTAGAAGCTTTTAAAGAAACGTTTTACACTTCAAATATTTCACCTCAAAATCATGATTTTAATACCGGTATTTGGAATCGGCTAGAGCAAAAAACACGGTATTGGGCAAAAAAATACGAAGCGCTTTATGTTATTACTGGTGGTATTTTAACTAAAAACTTAAAAACTATAGGTAAAGAACATGTTGCTGTACCTAAGTATTTCTACAAAATATTATTAGATTACACCAAACCAGAAATTAAAGCCATTGCTTTTTTAATGCTTAATAAAGACAGTAATAAGCCTCTGTATAATTTTGTGGTTTCTATTGATGAAATTGAAAAACGTACAGGCATTGATTTTTTTCCTGCTTTACCAGACGCTTTAGAAAACAAGTTAGAAGCATCTAGCAATTATAAAAATTGGAGTTTTAGGTAATAAAAAA
>CAMZLD010000136.1 GCA_947311635.1 uncultured Flavobacteriaceae bacterium
CCATCATACGTATAGTCGCCCATAGCTGCTACACCTTTCAATTTAATGGTTGGTGTAACTTGTGCTTCAATTCCTATTTCTCCACCTATGTTTTTCTTACTTACTCCTGTAAGTACAGATTGTACAAAGGCAGAATTGTTATTTAAGTTGTTATTACCTGTTGTGTCAAAGAGACCATCTGCGTAATAAAAAGCAATCTGAGTAGCATCACTAAACTTGGTATAGTATCCCGTAAAACGAGCTTTAACAATTGGAGTTCTAACAATATAGCTAATGTCTCCAGAAAAGACTTTTTCATCTGTTAAACCAACAACAACATCATTGTTTGCTCTTGAATTTGAAAAAGAATTACGCACCGTTGGTGCTTTGGTAAGGTAACCTCCATTTACATTAATTAAATTACGCCCATTGATTTTATAGGTAAAACCTCCTTTGGCTCCGTAATTTGTAAAGTCTAATTTTTTACTTTTACCTAATGAACGGTTTCCTGCAAAACTTCCGTTTTCATACAAGCCATTTCGTTGATATGCTGTTTTAGAAACTTTTGCGCCTAAATAAAAATCTACTTTGTTATAATTAAACTGTGCTTGTGCAAAACCATCTAGTATAGAAGCATCGATTTCAAAATTATAATTAAAACGTTCGCCTTCTTTTACAATTCTGTTTGGATTTTGAAGGTCAAATTGTGCTTGATCATTTGTGTCAGCAAAAGAACTTGCATTTAAATAGCCTGTTCCGCCTAAAAGGTCTAGCATGTTTGCGAAATTTTCTGATTTTAATTTTCTATATGCTACAGATGCATTCAATGTTATATTATCACTTACTTCTGTATTTAAAATAGTATTTAGAGACAGTTGTTTGTCATCATTTCTATCTTCATATAAAGCATAAACAGAATTTCCGTTGCTTAAGTTTGCTGTATACATTTGATTCCAGTCAATCTGTCCGTCATTTCTAAAGCTTTGATCTGCGCCATAGGCAGATAATAAATCGCCTTGTCTTAAAGCATAACTTGGCAGTTTTTGGTAATAGGTAGGATCTGGATTAGCGCCTCCACCTACAATATACTGATCTCCGCCAGTAGATGTTACAAGACTTGTACCGCCATAACTTAATCTACTATTTCCAATTTTCCCAAATTGATAACCTATATTGGTATTTAACGTTGTTTTATCACTAATGTCCCAATAATGATTTAACATAATTACAGGTTCATCAATAGTACGTTCTCTAGAATTTCTTTTGTTTCCATTTTGGTTACCCCAATATGCATTGTACTGTCTTCCTTTTAAATCGTAAACCTCTTGTGTGTTTGGTGAAGATTTTCCTCTACGGTTTTGGGCATAAAAAGCAGTTAAATTTAAGCTATGGTTTTCGTTTAATTTTTTCTCAATGCCAACAAAATAAGAATTAGCATCGTATAAGCTTGCGTCTAAATAACCTTCATTACCAGCTCTTCTAGAAGCTAATACGCTAAAAGCCCATCCTTTTTCATTCAAACCTGTGCTATACGAGCCCATAAAACGGCCTGTATAACTTCTGTTAGATGCTGCATACGAAATACGTGCGCCTTTTCTAAGTGCTGAAGCGCGCATGTTAATACTTGTAGAACCTGCAATGCCACCAAAGGTGTTTTCAGAGGGCGATAAACCATTAGACAATTCTCGGTTTCTTTGAACATCGTTTAAACCACCCCAGTTGCCCCATTGTGGTCTGCCGTTGTAGATTTTGTTCATTTCAATACCATTGATTAACAATTTTCCGTTTTCAGAATTATACCCTCTTGGTCTAAAAAACGTTGAGCTAAAATCATAAGCAGCTGTGCTAGAAAAAACATCTCTAGAAGATTGTAAAAGTCCTGCAATATTATCTGCACTACTTTCGTCATCATTTAACTCATCATCACTTAGTGAAATAACGCTCTCATCTTGGATATCATATTCTTTATATAAGAAGATGTTTCCTAGATTAATTTCTTTTCCTTGCATTACGCTTACAGGAAAGGTTTGTTTTTCATAACCATTAAAAGCTACAATTACTTTTTGGTCACCAACCGGAACACTTTGTAACACAAACTGACCGTTTTTATCTGTTAAAGTACTCAAAGCAGTATCTGTAACAGTAATTTTAACTCCTGAAAGTGGTTTTTCGGTATCACCATCAGAAATAGATCCTTTAACAATACTTAACGATTGTGCATTTGCCCCTAGAACAAATAGCATACAACTAAGTATTGGAATAATAATTTTTTTCATATAATTAATATCTGTTTAATGCAAAAATTTGATTTTTTGCCGTACAAATTTAAGCTTTTTTTACATATAAAATAGTTAAATTTAAAGGAATTTGTTGGTTTGGCTTGAATATTGTTTTACTTTTACAAAACCAATATAATTTTATAGATGAAAAAAATTACTACCTTCATTTTTGCCCTGCTCATAACATTGAATATTGCAGCTCAAAATGATAAAAAAAATTACCAAATAAGAACGGTTGCTTTTTACAATTTAGAAAACTTATTTGACACCATAAACAATACAGCAAAAAATGATGAAGCCAGTCCGATGATGGAAATAAAAGGCAATCGAAGTAAAGTGTATTGGGATAAATTAGACAAATTAGGACGTGTATTGTCAGAAATTGGCAGTAAAAAATCACACAACAGTCCAGTTCTTATAGGTGTTGTAGAAATTGAAAATGATACCGTTTTAAAAGATTTGGTAAAAGGAAAGTTTTTAAAGAAAAAGCGCTATAAAATTGTTCATTATGAATCTCCAGACAAGCGTGGTATTGACGTAGGGCTTTTATATCAAGATCGTTATTTTAAACCCATCCATACAGAGAAGTTTGAGTTATTAATATACAACACAGAAGGAGAACGAGTTTATACAAGAGATCAATTACTGGTAACAGGCTTGTTAGATGGCGAAAAAATACACGTTATTGTAAATCATTGGCCTTCTAAAAGAGGCGGTACACGCAGTATTCCGTTTAGAGAGAAAGCAGCAGCTCTTAATTTAAAAATTATCAATACAATTAGAGCAACAGAACCGAATGCAAAAATCATTACCATGGGCGATTTTAACGATGATCCTATAGAGACTGGTTTTAAAAAAATCATGAGGACTAAAATGAAAAAGAAAAATGTAAAACAGGCAGGAGATATTTACAACCCTTTTGAAGACATGTTTAGAAGAGGTTTAAATACGGCAGGTTATAGAGATAACTTACACTTATTTGACCAAATTTTAATAACCAAACCATTGCTTACAACTTCAAAAGATTTTTCTAGCTACAAAATGTTAAACGCAGGTATTTACAACCCTAAGTATATGATTAATAAAAAAGGACGCTATAAAGGGTATCCTTTTAGAAGTTGGTCGTGGGGTTCTTATACTGGCGGATATAGTGATCACTTTCCGGTTTATATGTATTTAATACGAGAGAAAAAATAAAGTTATAATTTTTTTGTATATTTAAAACCCTTAAGTACAACACTTAAGGGTTTTAAATTTTTCTGCTATGAAAAAGAACACACAACTTTTATTGTGCCTATTTTTAGGTACGCTATTTTTGAGTAATGCTCAAAATACCTCTAAAAAAAGCTATAAAATACAAACCATTGCTTTTTACAATTTAGAAAATTTATTCGATACCATTAATGATCCAAATAAGAAAGACGAATACAGTCCTATCTTAAAAATGAAAGGCAACAAGACTGTTGCTTATCAAAAAAAGATCTACAATATGGCAAAGGTTATTTCTGAAATTGGTAAAAAAATAACCCATAAAAGTCCTACAATTATCGGGCTGGCAGAACTAGAAAACGCATCCGTTTTAGAAGATTTATTACAAACACCTTTTTTAAAAGGGAAGCATTATAATTATATACATACCGAATCTCCAGATTGGCGTGGCATTGATGTTGCCTTACTCTATAAAGAAACTGCTTTTGAAATTTTAGATTATAAAACATTTCACCTAAAAGCTTGGAATGACAAAGGGTATCGTGTAAAAACACGCAATCAATTATTGGTTTCTGGATTTTTGGATGATCAAATCATAAATATCATTGTAAACCATTGGCCATCACAACGTGGTGGTGCTAAAAAAACAAGGTATCTTAGAAAAAAAGCTGCCGAATTAAACTTACAGATTATTTCTGAAATAAAGGAAGAAAATCCTAATGCTAAGATTATTACCATGGGCGATTTTAATGATAATCCAACTGCGCAAAGTATTTTAGAAGTATTACAACCCAAAAGTAAAAAAAAGAAACTTTTAAAAGACGATTTATACAATCCGTTTTACGAAATGTACAAGCGCGGTATTGGTTCTTTAGGATTTAGAGATCAGATGAATTTATTTGACCAAATTATAATGACAAGTAATTTTGTTGCCAAAAATAAAAACTATGACAGCTATTTGTATTACAAAGCAGGTGTTTACAATCCGCTATACTTAATCACTAAAAAAGGACGTTACAAAGGGTATCCTTTTAGAAGTTGGTCTAACAATACATTTACGGGTGGTTTTAGTGATCATTTTCCGGTGTATTGCTTTTTAATTAAAGAGCAGATTCCTTAATATCACGCAATCTTAGTTGTAAACTTTTAGTGCCTTGCCATTCATTTTCATCAATAGAAAAAACAGCATTAAATGGCTTTTTATCTTTTATAAGAGGCAGTTTGTCACCCAATCCAAAACCTATACCTACAATTTGATTGCTGTTTGCTTGCTGAATGGTAACACGTAAATGTGTTTTGTCTTCGCCTACTTGTTTTCCGAAGCCTGTATCATACACGTTTTCAGACAAAAAAACGGGCGTCATATTTTGCGGACCAAAGGGCGCAAATTGTTTTAAAATTCGCCAGAATTTTGGTGTAATATCTGACAATAAAATAGCAGCGTCTATCTGTACTTCTGGATGTAATAATGCTTCTGGAATGGTATTTTTAACAATCGTTTCAAAAGCACTTTTAAAAGCTTGGTAATTTGCTGGTTTTAAGGTCAAACCTGCCGCATATTTATGACCACCAAATTGTTCTATATGTTGGGCGCAAGCTTCTAACGCATTATAAACATCAAATCCTTTTACAGAACGAGCAGAAGCGGCTAAAAAGTCACCACTTTTGGTAAATACTAAGGTTGGTCTGTAATAGGTTTCTATTAAACGAGAAGCCACAATACCAATCACACCCTTATGCCAATTTTCATTATAAACAACAGTTGTAAAGCCTTCTTGCTCGTTATTGTCTACAATCATTTGTAATGCTTCTTTGGTAATTTGCTTGTCGGCTTGGCGTCTATCGGTATTGTATTGGTTTATTTCTGTAGCATAAGTTGTTGCCAATGTTTCATTGGTTTCTGTCAATAAGGTTACCGCATGATTGCCATGTTTCATTCTTCCAGCAGCATTGATTCTAGGAGCAATGGTAAAGACTACATCTGTTATGGTTAAATTTGTTTTTTTGACTTGCTTAATAATAGCTTCAAACCCTTTTCTTGGTTGTGCATTGATAACTTGTAAACCAAAATAAGTCAAGATTCTGTTTTCACCTACAATAGGCACAATATCGGCGCCAATAGCAGTTGCTACCAGATCTAAATAGGGTATAATATGTTCTACGGAAGGGGTTCCGTTTTCAATTTCTAAGGCATGTATTAATTTAAACCCAACACCACAACCGCATAATTCTTTAAAGGGATAGTTACAATCTGCTCTTTTTGGGTCTAAAACGGCAATTGCTTTTGGAAGCGATTTTCCGGGTCTGTGATGATCACAAATAATAAAATCAACTTTTTTTTTGGTAGCATATGCCACTTTATCAATCGCTTTTACACCACAATCTAAAGCAATAATCAACGAAATATCGTTGTCTGCTGCATAATCTATTCCTTTATAAGAAATGCCATAACCTTCTGCATAGCGATCTGGAATGTATGTAGTTACATTGCTGTACTGTTCTAATAAATACGAGGATACCAATGCAACCGAAGTGGTGCCGTCTACGTCATAATCGCCATAAACCATAATGTTTTCTTGATTTGAAATGGCTTTTTGTATGCGCGCAACTGCCAAATCCATATCTTTCATTAAAAACGGATGGTGTAAATCTGCTAATGATGGTCTAAAAAAAGTCTTGGCAGCAGCATAGGTTTCTATACCGAGTTGCACTAGAAGTTGTGCTATAATTGCATCTACTTGTAGGACTTGTTGTAAGTGTTCTACTTTTTCTTTTAAAGGTTTTGGTTTTAGTTTCCAACGCATAGCAATTTGTTGTTTGTCGTTTATTTTTCGTGAATATGAACGTTTGTTTTTACGGTAGAAAACTGTCGAAACATTTCCATTACACCACAATATTTTTCTACCGAAAGTTGTACGGCTCTATTTATTTTTTTTGCATCTAAATCACTTCCAAAGAAATGATAATCTACTGTAACGGTATGGTAATATTTAGGATGCTCATCTGTAAGTTGCCCTGTTAGTTCCATTTTAAAATCATCGACCGTAATTTTCATTTTATTTAAAATAGAAACCACATCTAAACCAGAACAACCCGCTAGTGAAGAAAGCATCATGGCTTTTGGGCGTAAGCCAACGGCATTGCCGCCAGCAGCTTTTCCAACATCCATTAATAGGGTATGATTACTTGGGTTGGTAGATTCAAAAAGCATATTACCTTTCCAAGTGGTTGTAATTTTATGTGACATATGTACGTATTTTTTTGTTTCTTGTAGTTTCAAAAATAACATTTATAAACGTAAAATACGCACAAATATGCCTTTAGTAACA
>CAMZLD010000137.1 GCA_947311635.1 uncultured Flavobacteriaceae bacterium
ATATTTTCACAATTGCGTATTTTTGCCTTAAATAACACATTTTCGCTCTCTAATAGACCTATTAAATTTCTACTTTTGTAGATATTATGATTCTTTTTGTCCCAACATCTAGCTCTAATAGACCTATTAAATTTCTACTTTTGTAGATATTCCTAATAAAGCAGTCTCATGTTCATTGCCTCTAATAGACCTATTAAATTTCTACTTTTAATAGGTCTGTTTGAGTATTTGCGAATATATAGACCAATAAAGGGCGACCACAAGGGTACGCCCCTACTGTTTTGTGTACAAAAATACAAATATAGTATTTTTTTGTATATTTTTGTAAAAAATGTAAAGATAGGAAATATACTTTCTTATCTTTTTTTGTATGACGACTTCTATTTTTTCTGGGTTTACCAATCAGTATGAGTTGAGTAAAACTTTGCGGTTTGGACTCTCTCATCATCAGGAAAATTCTGATATTGAAAAAAATAATTCACATCAAAAGTTTAGAGGCTTGGTTAAAAATTCTTTTGATCGAGTTAAAAAAAATATAACAGAAGATCAAAAGAAAGATCTTGTTGATGAAAAAAGTGTTATTGGTGAAATTGAAAAATATGTAGAGGAAAATAAAAAACAACTAGAGAGTTGGAAAGAAATATCACAGCGACCAGATGTAATTAAATTTTCTCGGGAATATTTAAAGGTTCTTTCACGAAAAGCAAACTTTGATTTTAATAAAAGAATAAGTCTAAACCTTAATGGAATAAAAAATAAAACAGTTCTAAATTCTATTGAAAAATATTTTGCAGAAGTTATTGATAAGAATGAGATAATTTTAGAAAGATTTGAACCTTTAATAGAGCAATTTAAAGAGGCTGTAGAGAATGCAAATAACGCTCACTTGAAACCAAATAAAATAGATTTTCAGAAACAATTTTTATCTCTTTTGCGAGTTTCTGGAGAGTGGCTTAATCCTTTACGAAACAATAGAGTAGAAATTATTATAAAAGATAATCAAAAAACAGAAGAAAAAAATAAAACAATAAATGATTTTGAATCAAAAGAGGGTAGAGAAAAACGATCTGCCTTATATGCAACAGGGAAAAGTATTAGAAATTATATTGAGGCGAACGGAAAACAAGTTCCTTTTGCAAAGTGTACTTTGAATTATTATACCGCACGACAAAAACCAGAAAATGTTGAACAGGAAATTACTAAGTTAATTAAAAAGTTAGAAATAAAAGAATTATATACAAAGATAGAAAATCTTTCTAACGAAGAGATTGAGGGATATTTTGAAAATCAAAAGTTTTTAGACGGTGTAAATAAATTAGAATTTTTTAATGCATTAAGCTTTGAAAATCAAGAGGATGCTGAAAATTATGTAAAAAACAATGAAATTTCGGCTATAGAACTTGCTCAAATTTTCAAACCAAAGCCAATTCCTGCTAGTGTAAAATTTGCTTTAATAGATCGACTCGTAGAAAAAGAAAAATATGATAGAGAAAAATTAGAAACTCTTTTTGATGTTATTGGAGAAAAAGTTGATATTGCAAATGATTTTAAATATGCACAAGAAAACAATACTTTAGATGATTTTTCATTGGAACATTATCCACTAAAACTTGCTTTTGATTACGCGTGGGAAAATTTAGCAAAACATTTGCAAAATAGACTTGCAGAGACAAAATTTGCAAAAGAGCAATGTATCACTTTTTTAAATAAATTTGGAATTGATGATTATGAAAATCATTCCAACTTAAAGTTATATTCTTCTCTTTCATTTATTCGTGATGAATTGGCAACTTTAGAACACGGGAATCCAAATGATAGGGAAAGTATTATTTTAAATATAAAAAGAATATTTGAAACAACAAATTTACCAAAAAATGCAGAATGGACTAGGGATAAGATAATTAATGTATTAAATAATGAAAATAAATTAAACAAAAATGCTAATTTCCAAAAGTCAAAATCAAGTATAGGGCTTATACGAGGAGGTCTTAAGAATAAGGTTCGAAAATATAAAAACTTAACAAATAATTTCAAAGAAATAGCAGGGTTTTTAGGAAAAAACTTTGCTGATTTGCGTGATAAATTACGAGAAGAGTGTCAGTTTAATAAAATTTCTCATTATGCGGTGTTATTGGAGGATAGTAATGATAAATATTTGCTAGCTTTAGAAATTGATAAAAAAAATGAATTAGAAGAAAAACAAAGAAATGACAGGTTGGATATTTTAGAAGATTGTTTGCAGGGTGAAAAAACAAGCAAAGACGATGTTTTAGTAAAGAAAATTTCTTCATTTACTTCAAAAACCTTAAATAAAATTTTGAGAAATAAAGGTGGGTATAAAGATTTTCATAATAAATATTCAAAATTTCAAGATTTATTACAACATATTTATTACTACGATTTTACAAAGCATTTACAAATTATTGGAGAATTAAAAGATAAGCTTTGTGAGAATGGAAATAAAATTTTTGATAGAACAGATAAAAAAACAGGAAAAACTTTTTATAAACAATATAGATGTAAAAATAATAAAGAACTTCTTAACTATATAAAAACCTGCCTCACAGACTCTCAAATGTCCAAATCCCAAAACTGGAACGAAAAATTTAATTGGGAAGAAGATTTAAAAAATTGCAACACCTATGAAGATATAGAAAAAGTTTTGGATATAAAAGGATATTGCATAGAAGAAAAATATATTTCAAAAGAAAATATCAACAATTTGGTGAATAATAAAAACTGTTTACTGTTCCCTATTGGAAACCAAGATTATTCCTCACAAGCCTTAGAGAAAAAAGAAGTAAACTTTGCTTCAAACAAAAATCAATTTACTCAAGATTTTGAAGAAGCAATTACTTTTAAAAATAATACAGAAAAATTTCGTCTTCACCCAGAATGTACATTGTTTTATAAATTTCCAAGTATTACTCCAGAAATAGAAAATAAAACTTTAGAAGAATTGAAAAATAATCATAAAGCTAAAATTTTGAATAGAAATATGCGATTTCAAATTTTAGGAAATTTTGGAGTAGAGAAAAAAACAACTATTGAAAACAAGGAAAATTTTGTATCTCGAAATGCAAAAAATAAATTATTGCGAAAAAAAGAAGAGTATGAAAACAACATTGTAAAACCATTTAATAAAAAAATAAATGATGAAATAAAAAATGGAGAGAGAAATTATTTTTATGGAATAGACCGAGGAATAAAAGAGCTTGCGACTCTTTGTGTGTTGGACAAAAAAAATAAAATACAAGATTTTATCGTTTTTCAAAAAGAAAAAACAGAAGAAAAAGTAGAAGTTTTAAGTCGATTAGCTAAAACAGGAGACAAAGAAAGAAAGGTGTATAGATATACAAAATTTGAAAAACAAAGTATTTTAGATCTCACAAATATAAAAGTTGAAACTTGGCATTGTGCCGATGAAAATCATCCAAATTCAGAATTTCTAAAAGAAGCTTTTAATGAAATAGAAAAAGACGCTGAGTTGAAAAAAATTGCTGAAAAAATGGGGCATAATTTTTCAGGTGAAAGTAAAAGCTTTACAATCCTTGTTCAGTATCCAGAAAAAGAAGGAAGTAGTGCTTTAAAATTACGAATGAAGCATTATCAAAGACTTTTGGCATACTCTTGTTCTCATTCAGAGCATAGAAAAAATCTTTATGAAAATTGTGCTAAAAAAGTTTTTTTTGATGAAAATAAACAGAGTAAATATGCAGAATATTCAGAAATACAAATAAATGCAAAATTAGAAATTATTAAAAATTTATTCGGATTAAAAACTGATTTTTCAAATGATGAAAATAAAATATCATTTTTTGAAGAATTGCAAACAGATAAATTGAAATTAAAGAAAGCAAAAGAAAAACTTGGAAAAGAAAAGCTTGTTATACTCTTTGAGCCTCTTTTTCGACAATTTTTTGAATGGGCAAAAGAGTATAAAAAGATAGGAGAAGAGCAATATAATAATTCTGAATTTAAAACAAAATATGCAGAACTTGACGATTTGGATAATTTGAAACGAGGAATTGTTGCGAATATGGTGGGAACAATAAATTTTTTAATGGAAACACGAAAAGGGGTAATTGTGTTGGAAGATGTGCAAAAATTTCAAGAAAAAATTAAAAAAAATAATTTAAATCAACACGAAGAAAACACAAAAAGTCATAGTGAAGCCGAACATTGTTCTTATGCAGGAACGGAAACATATAGATATTTAGAAAAAATGTTGGTTCGAAAATTTGAAAAACAAGGTCTTACGCCTCCGTTTGCAGATTTAGATTCTTTGAATAAAATTACTTTGGAAATTAATGGAAGTGAAATAAAAAATAAAAAACAGTTTGGAATTTTTTATTATGTTCCAGCCGATTATACTTCAAATATTTGCCCAGAATGTGGCTTTTGTATTTGTGAAAAAGATAAGCAAAATATTCTTCCTGAGTTTGCAAACCCAAAAACGAAAGAAGAAATTAATGAATATAAAAAGATTCCGCTGAAAAATAATGTTCTTGTTTTGGAAAAAGATCCGAGAAAAAAACAAGGAGGACTGGCAGATTTGTCTTTATTATTAAGAATGAAGAATACATTAGAAATAAAACAAATTGAATATTTAAAAGAAGGGAATGTAATGAATATTAAAAAAGCAAATAAAGTGAATGGAAATATACGGATCCTTCTTGTTCCACGACTAAAAGCAAGAAAAGATATGTATCAATGGAAAAAAATTAAAGATGATCCTTTTTTCTGTGCTGGTTGTGGAAAAAATACAGATGCTGATTTAGAAGAAAATTTTGATAAAAATTTTACTTCGGCTGACGATATAGCAGCCTATAATGTTGCATATTCAATTTGTTATAATTTTACAAAATAATTTTATGTTTGAAATATTTAATAGTTTAGATTTAAAAATTCAAGGAGTGATTATTGGTGCAGTTCTTGCGGGAATATTTGGAATGGTATACAAATTGATAGATATTTTTATGAATACAATAAAAATCAAATCAGAATACACAAGAGAGTTATATAATCATCGATTAGATTCGTATATAAAAATATTTGGTATTACTGAAAAAATAACTCGCTTTAAAAAAGGACAAGAAAAAATTAAAGAAGTGAGAGGTGAAATCAGAGAATGGAAAAAATCTGGAGGGTTGCTTCTTTTAGGAGAAGATGCTTGGCATGGATTTTATAAATTAGAAGAAGCTCTTGAAAGTTTGCGAAATTATGGAGATGGTGATAAATATTCACAATTTCAAATAAATAAAATTTGGAAAGCACGGAATGATTTCAGAGAAAGTATAAAAATGAAAGATTTAGGGTTATATTATGTGGCAGAAAAATCTATATAATATAACAAAGTGATTTCCCCCATACTTCGAGAACCAATCGTTTTTTTATCCCCAAAAAACAGATTTACAAAAAAAATATTTTGTTTTATTCTTTTTATAGGTCTTTAGCAGTATTGAAATTTTATAGATTACATATTCTTACTGATGAAATATATGCAGTATGAAGTGGAAATTCTGTATGCCTATTAG
>CAMZLD010000138.1 GCA_947311635.1 uncultured Flavobacteriaceae bacterium
ATTACAAAAACCAAGTGCTAAAGAATTGATGCAAATAGTTGCGGTTGCAGGGTTGGCTCAAAATTTTGCTGCATTACGTGCTTTAACAACTACAGGCATTCAACACGGACATATGAAAATGCATTTAACTAATATTTTAAAGCAAGTTGGTGCAAATGCAGAAGAACAGGCGCAATTAATACAGTATTTTGAAGATAAAACAGTCACCCATAGTGCAGTTGTAGCGGCGTACGAAAAATTAACCAATACTTAAGTCAGTCATTCTTGAAAATGACAAGCGTCTAAATTAAATAATCCTACTTTTAGAATGATTGTACATGAATAATTTCTACAGCAACGGAAAATTACTACTCACAGCAGAATACGCTGTTTTAGATGGCGCAAAGGCATTCGCAATACCTACGCAGTTTGGACAGAGCCTAAAAGTGCAGCCAATTTGTGAAAAAGTACTGCATTGGAAAAGCTATGATTATCAAAATCTATGTTGGTTTGAAGCTAAGTTTGAAGTAAATTCGTTACGTATTATTTCTGCAACGTTTAATGCAACTACAGATGGCGGAAATGATATGATTGCAGAAACGCTACGCAAAATTTTGGTTTGCGCACAGCAATTAAATCCAAAGTTTTTAACCACTAATGAGCAACTTTTGATAGAAACCAATCTAGATTTTCCTAAAATTTGGGGATTGGGGACTTCTTCAACATTAATCAACAATATTGCCAATTGGGCTAAAGTAAATGCTTTTGAATTGCTACAGAAAAGTTTTGGAGGCAGCGGTTATGATATTGCCTGTGCACAACATAACAGTCCGTTGTTTTACACATTAGAACAAAAGAAACCAAAGGTAGCACCAGTTACTTACAATCCACCATTTAAAGAGCAGTTGTATTTTGTACATTTAAATCAGAAACAGCAAAGTAAAACAGCTATACAAGCATATAGAAAACAAAAAAACAAGCTTGATATAAATGAAATCACGACACTTACCAATGCTTTTGTAAAGGCAACAGCATTGGTTGATTTAGAAAAAATAATGAAAGAACATGAAACTGTTATTTCAAATTTAATCAAGCAACAACCTATTCAAAAAAGAGTATTTTCAGATTACTTCGGAAACATAAAAAGTTTGGGTGCTTGGGGCGGTGATTTTGTCTTAGCAACTGGTAATGATGATACGCCAAGTTATTTTAAAAAGAAAGGATTTCATACCGTAATTCCTTATCAAAAAATGGTTCTGAAATCATGAAAAATGTTATTGTTATTGGTGGAGGTGCTGCAGGGTTTTTTAGTGCCATTCATATCAAAGAAAACAACCCAAATTTTAATGTAACCATTTTAGAAAAAGGAAAAGAGGTATTGCAAAAAGTACGTATTTCAGGTGGCGGAAGGTGCAATGTAACACATGCTTGCTTTACACCAAAAGAATTAATTTCATTTTATCCCAGAGGAAAAAAAGAATTGCTAGGCCCTTTTCATCAATTTATGTGTGGCGATACCATGGAATGGTTTGAAAGTAAAGGCGTTCCATTAAAAATTGAAGCAGATAATCGTGTTTTTCCTGTGTCTAATTCCTCGCAAAGCATTATAGATTGCTTATTTTCTGAAGTAACTAGATTGCAAATTGAAGTCAAAAAAAGCTGTGGCGTGTTAGCCATACTTCCGAAGGATAACACCTATGCTATACAAACTAAAACAGCTACTTTCATTGCAGATTTTGTGGTTTTTACACCCGGAAGCAGTGAGAAAATGTGGACATTAATACAGCAATTAGGGCACACCGTTATACCAACAGTACCTTCGTTATTTACCTTTAATATTAAGGACAAACGCATAGAAGGTTTACCAGGTTTGGCAGTACAAGATGTTACTGTTACCATCAAAGACACTAAGTTTTCATCACAAGGACCTTTATTGATTACACATTGGGGAATGAGCGGACCAGCAATTTTGAAACTTTCGGCTTTTGGCGCACGTATTTTGAGTGAAAAAAATTATCAATACCAAGTACTTGTAAATTGGCTTTCTGATACTTCAGAAAATGTAAAAGAGCAACTTATAGCCTTTAAAAATGCTGATGGAAAAGTAATGGTGAACAAAAGAAGCCCTTTTGAAAAATTTCCGAAGCGATTATGGGCTTCCTTAATCCAAATAGTTGGTATTACAGAAACAACACGTTGGGCGGCATTAAGTACTAAAACAATTGAAAAACTAACGCAAGAGCTTGTTGCTGGTACTTATCACGCGCAAGGCAAGAGTACTTTTAAAGAAGAGTTTGTAACTGCTGGTGGTATTGATTTAAAAGAAGTTAATTTTAAGCGTTTTGAAAGTAAAATACTACCCAATTTCTTTTTTGCTGGCGAAATCTTAAATATTGATGCCGTAACGGGAGGTTTTAACTTTCAAAACGCTTGGACAGGTGGTTATATTATAGGTAAATCTGTAGGTAATTAACAACAGCCCGTTGGTCCACAACAAGATTCTTTTTCGGTTTCTTCTTCTGGAACACCACAAATGTCTGGTGCCTTACATTTGGTAGCTTCGCTATGAAGTTTTAGAGTTAATGCTTCTTCAGAAATTTGAATATCAGTAATTTTCATAACACTTGTATGAAAGGTGTCGTTGCCGTATTCTATTTTTGCTTCTGCATTTAAAACAAGTGGCTTAATACGATTTACTTTATCTAAAATAGCGAGTGCTTTTTGAGTCGTTATAAAGTCGGTTTTACCAATTTCTTTAGGACTTTCCCATAATTGTAAAATGGTTTCTTGCCAAGTATTACTATTTCCGCCACAGTCTACACTTTCAAAAGTAGTGTTTTTCACTTCTGTTAAATGGTAATTTGCTGGCGCAATTTTATTTGGTGCATATTCAAAAAGTAATGCTTTGTTTTGATGGTTTTTTAAGATTTCTAATAGTTCGAAAGTTTTCATAATAAAAATATTTATCGTAATTAAACGATGATTAAGGTTAAATTTTTTTTTTAAGATGTGCATTGATTTTTACAGCAGCCATTTTCAAATAATTGCCATAAAATAGTTTGTGCTTTAATCCAATTTTGTTGATCAATACAATAACTTACCTTAGGCGGTTGTACGGTGCCACAAATAAGCCCAGCTTCTTTTAAAGCTTTTAAATGTTGAGAGACAGTAGCTTGTGCCAAAGGCATAATTTCTACAATATCACCTGTAAAGCAGGTGTTTTGTTTTGCCAGATAATTCAAAATCTCTATACGTGCAGGATGCCCTAAAGCTTTTGCAAAACGTGCAAGTAATTTTGTTTCTTCAGAAAATATAAGCGTGTCTTTCATTGTTAATCGCAAATATACGATGATTATTTTAATATGCAAATTTAAAGTATCTTTACCGCAAAATTTAGAGTTTGAATACAGCGCAATTTATTTCATCACCAATTTCAAAAACAATTTCTGCTACAAGTTTTACATGGCGAACACCTAGTAATATTGCTTTGGTAAAATACTGGGGAAAGTACGGTGCACAGTTGCCTAAAAACCCTTCGATTAGTTTTACTCTAAATGCGTGTTTTACCCTAACAACTCTAGAAATAGTAAAGCTAGAAAAAAAAGAGAAAGAAGTGTCTTTTGAAATTTTTTTTGAAGGAAAAAAAGAACCAAGTTTTAAACCAAAAATAGCTTCTTTTTTTAAAAAAATTGAAGCTTATGTCCCGTTTATTTTTGACTATAAGTTTGTCATTAAATCAAGAAATTCTTTTCCACACAGTAGTGGAATTGCATCTTCGGCGAGTGGAATGAGTGCTTTGGCTTTGTGTATTATGAGTTTAGAAAAAGCATTAAATCCAGCTATTTCTAAAACGTATTTTAACCGAAAAGCTTCGTTTTTGGCACGTTTGGGTTCTGGAAGTGCGAGTAGAAGTATAGAAGGGCCTGTTGTTTTATGGGGAAAATACAAAAAAATAGCTGGTAGTTCTGATGTTTACGCCATACCACTTCCGAATAAAATACACGAAAATTTCAAAAACTATCATGATACTATTTTATTAGTAGATAAAGGGCAAAAGCAAGTAAGCAGTACAGTTGGTCATGACTTAATGCATGCGCACCCTTATGCAGCAAATCGTTTTGAGCAGGCGTTTGAAAACGTAGAAATACTTTCAAAAATTCTTGAAACAGGTAATTTAAAAGCCTTTATAAATTTGGTAGAGCATGAAGCTTTAACACTGCACGCTATGATGATGACTAGTAATCCGTATTTTATCTTGATGAAACCAAATACACTTCAAATTATTAATAAAATTTGGGATTATAGAGCCGCTACAAATTCCAACATTTGTTTTACCCTAGATGCAGGGGCAAATGTACACGTATTATATCCAGAAAAGGAAAAGGAAAAAACGATTGCTTTTATACAAGATAACTTGTTAGTCTATTGTGAAAATAATCAGTATATTTGTGATAGACTTGGTTTAGGAGCAAAACCAATGAGCGTTAAATGATACAAATACATTTTAATTTTATATGAAAAGTCCCCTTTTTTACGCTAAAATATTATTGTTTGGAGAATACGGAATTATTAAAGACGCCAAAGGTTTGGCAATACCGTACAATACTTTTCAAGGAGCATTAAAACAAAGCGTCAATCTTACTGCAAAACAAACCTACTCAAACAAAAGACTAGCTGCTTTTTCTGCTTATTTAGCGAGCAATACAAATTTAAATACACAATTAGATTTAGAAAAATTAAATAAAGATATTTTAAATAACATGTATTTTGACTCTAGCATACCGCAAGGTTATGGTGTTGGTAGTTCTGGAGCTGTTGTTGCCGCAATTTATGACAAATATGCTTTTGATAAAATTACTGTTTTAGAAAATTTAACAAGAGATAAGTTGCTTGCATTAAAGACATTTTTTGCAGAAATGGAATCTTTTTTTCACGGAAAAAGTTCAGGTTTAGATCCTTTAAATTCTTATTTAAGTTTACCTATTTTAATCAATTCTAAAGATAATTTAGAAGCAACAGGAATTCCTATGCAACAACAAGGTAAAGGCGCTGTGTTTTTATTAGATTCAGAAATTGTTGGCGAAACACAACCGATGGTTAATATTTTTATGAATAAAATGAAGAATGAAGGGTTTCGTAAAATGTTAAGTGAAGATTTTGCCAAATATTCTGATGCTTGTATTGATGATTTTTTACACGGCAATGTAAAATCGTTATTTGGGAATGTTAAACAGTTGTCTAAAGTAGTTTTAGCTAATTTTAAACCTATGATTCCAAAACCATTTCATGCATTATGGAAACAAGGTATTGAAACCAATGATTATTACTTGAAGCTTTGTGGATCTGGTGGCGGAGGCTATATTTTAGGCTTTACACAAGATTATGAAAAGGCTCAAAAAATCTTAAAAAAATACAAATTAGAGCTTGTTTATAGGTTTTAAAAACCCAAGTGTTGGCACCCAATAAAACATCTTTTATTACAAAAATAATTAGTTTATTTTCTGTCGTTCGTGGTTATAATATTGCCATTTTAGTATTGGCGCAATATTTGGCTGCTATTTTTATTTTTTCGCCCCAAAAATCGTTACGAACGGTACTTTTAAATCCGCAATTATTTTACATTGTTTTTGCTACTATTTGCGTAGTTGCATCAGGCTATATAATCAATAGCTTTTACGATGTTAAGACAGATCAAATTAACAGACCGCAGAAAGTAAAAATTGACGCTTTGGTGAGTGAAAAAACCAAGCTTACCGTCTATTTTACCCTTAATTTTTTAGGTTTCATCTTCGGAATGTTGGTTTCATATCGTGCTGCAATTTTCTTTGGAAGTTATATTTTTTTAATTTGGTTTTATTCGCATAAATTAAAGAAATACCCAATGGTACAAACTTTTTCTGCTACTATTTTAGCTGTGTTGCCCTTTTTTGCAATATTAATGTATTACAAACATTTTACAAGTATTGTTTTTGTACATGGAGTTTTTGTTTTTTTACTCTTATTTATTAGAGAGTTAGTGAAAGATTTAGAAAAAATACAAGGTAATTTGCTAGAAAATATCAATACTATAACCATAAAATATGGAGAGCAATTTGTAAAGAAATTCGCAACCACACTTTCAATATTAGTACTTATTCCTGTGTATGTATTAGTCCATTATCCAGAAATAGGATTGATGAAATATTATTTTTTTGGAGCGCTTTTTTTAGTGCCAGTTTTTATTTTTTTTCTTTGGAAAAGCAACAGTGTTAAACATTACGTGTTGCTACATAATTTATTAAAAATCATCATTGTTATAGGTGTTTTTAGTTTAGTGTTGATAGATCGTTCTGTTTTAATTGACAGAATTTTGTAGTAATACTACTTCTTTTAGCGTATTTTTGCACAAAATACAATCATGAATTCACAAAAAAACTCGTCGAGAAGACGACAATCCGATAGGAATCCTTCTCAAAACACTAAGAAATATAAAACATTTTCTAAAAGAGCACCAAAGCCAAAAGCTACTCCAATAGCTACTTCAGAAGAAATATCGAAAGGTATTCGATTAAACAAATACATTGCCAATGCCGGCATTTGCTCAAGAAGAGAAGCAGATACGTTTATAAGCTCTGGTAGTGCAACCGTAAACGGAAAAGTAATCACAGAAATGGGTTACAAAGTACAAGAAGGTGATATTGTAAAATTTGACAACGTTTTAATAAGTCCAGAAAACAAACAGTATTTACTGCTTAACAAACCCAAAAACTTTATCACCACTATGGATGATGATCGTGGAAGAAGAACAGTTATGGACATTGTTGGCGCAGCTACCAAAGAGCGTATTTACCCAGTTGGAAGGTTAGATAGAAATACAACGGGTTTATTGTTGTTTACAAATGATGGCGAATTGGCAAAAAAGTTAACACACCCAAAACATGATGTGCAAAAACTGTATCATGTAACTTTAGATAAAAAGTTAACCATGGCAGATTTGCATAAAATTGCAGATGGTTTTGTATTGGATGAACGCCGTGTTATTGTAGATGAAATTTCGTACATACAAGGTGTCACAAAATCTGAAGTTGGTGTTAAAATACACTCAGGTAGAAATCGCATTATTCGTAGAATATTCGAACATTTTGATTACAAAGTTGTGAAATTAGACCGTGTTGTATTTGCAGGATTGACAAAGAAAAATCTTCCAAGAGGACATTGGAGGTTGCTTACAGAACAAGAAATTATTAATTTAAAAATGCTTTAATAAAACCAAAAAAACCCAAACATATGTTTGGGTTTTTTGTGGTACCTCCAGGAATCGAACCAGGGACACAAGGATTTTCAGTCCTTTGCTCTACCAACTGAGCTAAGGTACCTTAGCGTTAGCGGATGCAAATATATATCTATTTTTTATACATATCAAAACAAAATGTAAAAAATCTATTTGTATTTTAGCAACTCTAAAAATAGATACATGAATTTAATAGTTGATGTCGGAAATACACGTGTTAAAGCTGCTGTCTTTGAGAGAGATACTATGATTGTTAAAGTTGTATTTAAAAAAACGATAATTGTTAGCACATTAAAAAATATAGTAAATAAGTACACAATTAAGCACGCTATGATGGCTTCTGTAGCGAATATTTCAGAAAATAAAATGCAAAAGCTCAACAAGATCATTGCATTTAAAGTATTAAGCTATAAAACAAAACTTCCGTTTAAAAATTTATATAAAACACCAAAAACATTAGGTGTTGATAGAATGGCAGTCGTTGCGGCTGCAGTACAGCAATACCCAAAACGCAATGTGTTAGTAATAGATGCAGGCACTTGTATTAAATATGATTTTGTAAACGATAAAAAACAATACTTAGGAGGGGCGATTTCTCCAGGAATTACAATGCGCTATAAAGCCTTACATCAATTAACAGCCAACCTGCCTTTGTTAAAAAAAACAATTCCTAAAAATATTATTGGGCAATCGACTTCAGCATCCATACATTCTGGAAATGTAAATGGAATCATTCAAGAAATAAAAGGGGTAATTTTGCAATATCAACAACAAAACAAAAAATTAACGGTTATTTTAACAGGAGGAGACACAAATTTCTTGGCAAAACAATTAAAAAATAGCATATTTGCCAATCCAAATTTATTATTAGAAGGCTTAAATAGCATTTTAACATACAATATAAAATAATGACAAAAAAAATTATCGTATTTATCGCATTTATTATTTCTGTAAATGCTTATAGCCAAACCATTAGTGGTTCTCCCTATTCATTTTTTGGATTAGGAGATAAAGGTACCAATAAAACAATAGAAGAAATGGGTATGGGTGGTATAGGTATCGCCTTTTCTGGTTTTAACGAGCTTAATTTCAATAATCCTGCTGCGAGTTCTAATTTAAGATTAACAAATTTTTCTATTTCAGGTCAATCACGATCATATACTTTTAAAGATACCAACGCTTCTCAAAAAACGTCTATTACTAGGTTATCTTATGTGGCTTTGGGATTTCCAATTACAAAGAACTCTGGTTTTTCTTTTGGTTTGCAACCAAATACAACAGTAGGTTATGCAATTATTGATAAAAATATTGATATTGCTGGTGATTTGTTAGCGGCTACCTTTTATACAGGTACAGGAGGTACTAATAAAGTATTTTTTAATTACGGATATACTTTTTTCAAAAAATTAAGTATAGGGTTTGGTGGAGAATATTTCTTCGGAAATACAGAAAACAATATTGTAAATCAAATTGCAAATGTACAATTGGCAACCAAATACAAAACAAAAACTTTGGTAAAAGGAGGCACCGCTCAAATAGGAGTGCAGTATAAAGACTCTATTTCAGATAAATTAGTATTAAACCTAGGTGCAACAGCAAAATTACAACACGATCTAAAGACCGAAGGAAATCAATACCTTTATTCTTTATATTATATTAATGGGTTTGAATCACCTAGAGATACAATAGTTTCTAAATCCTTAAAAGGAGCATATACAAACCCAACTAAATTTAGTATCGGAGCAGGAATTGGGCAGCCATTTAAATGGTATGCGGGCTTAAATTATACTTTTCAGAATGCAATTTCATATGCAGGTAACAATGTTTCAACAAATGCAAATATTAATTTTGAAAAATCTTCAATATTATCTTTAGGAGGTTTTTATATCCCAAAAATAAATTCAATTTCCAGCTACTGGCAACGTGTTACGTATAGGGCAGGGCTTAAAATGGAAAAGACAGGATTGCAAGTAAACACATCCTCTTCTGGAGGTGATTTTAACTCAATAGATGACTTTGGCATGTCTTTTGGAGTAGGATTACCAGTTGGAAAGAATTTCTCTAAATTAAACATAGGGTTCGAACTTGGAAAACGAGGAACTACAGATTTTGGTTTGGTACAAGAAAATTATTATAACTTACGACTAGGATTATCACTAAGTGATAAATGGTTTAGAAAACGAAAAATAGATTAACTAATTAAAAATTTAAGCACGATGAAGAAAATTACGTACATAGTATTGGCTTTAGTTCTTTTTATAGGAATTAATAAAGGAAATGCTCAAGCATCTCAAGATTGTGAAATTAAGTACAGCTTGTTTAAAGGTGATCATGCAGCAAAAAATTATGATAGAGCATATGATAATTGGATGTGGGTGATGGATAATTGTCCTACCTTATCTGTTAACACCTATAAATTAGGGATAGATATTGCAAAGCACAAATACAAAACAGACAAAGTATTAGGAGTAAAACTTATTAAAAGAGTTTATGAGCAACGCTTAAAAAACTTTCCTAAGAAAGATCCTGCAAAAGTGTATAGTGATTGGGCAACTTGGTTAGCTGCAAACGGAGGTTCAGAAACAGAAATATTTAACCTATTAGAAAAATCTTTTAACGCAGATGTGACAAAAATTTCTGCTAAAAACCTATATAAATATTTCGATATTATCTTACAAAGAAATAAAGACACCAATGTGCAGAAAGTATTAGATACTTATGATGATGTTATGGATGGCGCTGAGAAAAAAACAGCAAGATACCAAGGCTATATGACAGCATTAAATGCAAAAAAAGAAGCAGGTAACACCCTTTCTTCTAAAGAAGCAAAAAAATTACGTATCTCAGAAAAAGTATTATCTAACTTAGGTAAAATTAAACTAGGCTTAGACGGAAAAATAGAATCATTATTAACCTGTGAGCGATTAATACCATTATACAGAAGAGATTTTGATGCAAACAGAAGCAATGCACAATGGTTAAAAAGATCTGTATCTAGATTACACAATAAAGGCTGTAAAACAGATCCGTTATACGAGCAATTAGTAAAGGCTTACGCCCAAGCAGCACCTTCTGCAGACTCTTATAGCTTTTTAGCATCTGTTTTAGAAAGAAATGGTAAAAGCGGAGAAGCTGCTCAAATGAGAACAAAGTCTTTTGAATTAGAGACAGACCCTTACAAAAAAGCAAAGTATAAGTTAAGTTTTGCTCAAACAGCAAAAGATAGAGGACAAAAGTCAAAAGCGAGAAGCTTGGCAAGAGAAGCATTGTCTTTAAACCCAAGTTATGGTAGAGCATATTTATTCATTGCAGGTTTGTATGCATCTAGTGCAAATGCTTGCGGAAACGATGCTTTCTCAAAAAGAATGGTATATGTAGCTGCACTAGCTAAAGCAAGAAAAGCAAAGCAAGTTGACCCTAGTATTGGGCCATCTGCACAACGAATGATTAATTCTTACCAAAGAAACGTACCATCTAAAAAGGATATTTTTGAAGCAGGTAAAACTTCAGGAGGTTCTCATAGAGTTGGATGTTGGATAGGAGAATCAGTTAGAATACCATAAAAAAATGTACCTTAACCTTATGAAAAAAAAGGTATTACATATACAGCAAAGCATTGCTATTACTTTTGTAATAGCAATGCTTTTTTCATGTACCAATGACTATAAAAAAGTAGAAGATATTTTTTCTAGAAAAAGCATTCCTATAGGAGAAGCTACCAATGTATTTTTAATACATACAGATTCTGGTCGAGTAAGTTCAAAATTAAAAGCACCATTACTCTATGATTTTGGACAACGGAAAATACAGCCTTATAATGAATTTCCGAAAGGAATACAAATTACAACTTTCAAGAAAAATGGAGACTCAATAACCATAACAGGAGATTACGCCATTACCTTTAATAAAACCAGTATTTCAGAAATTAGAGGCAATGTTGTTGTAACCAATCATAAAGACAATTCGGTTTTAAAAACCAATCAATTATTTTGGGATCAAAAAACAAAATACATTTTCACAGAAAAAAAGTTTACTTTTACACAAAATAACAACCAATACCAAGGTGTAGGTTTTGATGCAAAAGATGATTTGTCAAAATCTGTTGTTAAAACATTAAGTGGCACGATAGCATTAGAAAACGAATAAATAATGGAAAAACTTTGGAAAATTACCGTTTACGGATATTTAGTAATAGCAGCAGTATTATTTTACAAAGGCTTTCAAGATCTTTCTACAGATAAAAATAAAGCCTACATGACAATTGTTTTAGGGGCTTTAGCAATTGTAGTTTTTTTTATTAAAAGAAACTTTAGAAGACGTGTTGTAGAACGAAATAATAAAAACAAAACGAGATAGTGGAAATACAATTGCTGGTCATTTTTATTTCAATACTGTTTTCTGCCTTTTTTTCTGGTATGGAAATAGCCTTTGTTTCTGCCAATAAATTGCAGTTAGAATTAGAAAAAAAGAAAGAAGGTTTTTTGCCAAAAGTACTTACAAGAATAACAGAAAAATCTTCTAAATTTATTACCACCATGTTAATAGGTAATAATATAGCTTTAGTGATTTATAGTTATTTTATGGGTGCGCTCATAACAGATTTTTTCAATATAGACTCTTTATTTATTCAAACCATTATATCAACCTTGGTAATATTGATTACTGCAGAATTTCTTCCGAAGGCAATTTTTAGAATATATGCCAATGAAGCTATGAGAATTTTTGCAATTCCAGCCTATTTCTTTTATTTCATTTTTCATTATTTCTCTAATTTTATAACAGCCATTTCAGATTTTTTTTTAAGAATTTTATTTAATGTTAAAGAAGAAGAAAACCAAACCGAATTTAGTAAGGAAGAATTAGGAAACTATATTACAGAGCAACTTGCAGATGCAACAGATGAAGACCAAGTAGATTCAGAAATTCAAATATTTCAGAATGCACTCGAATTTCATAATGTAAAAGCAAGAGAAGTCATGGTGCCAAGAACAGATTTAATTGCTGTTGAAATGAGAGAAACTATTTCGAATTTAAAGCAACTATTTATTGACTCTGGTTATTCTAAAATTATGGTTTATAAAAATTCTTTAGACGAAATTATTGGCTATGTACATGCATTCGAGATGTTCAACAAACCAAAAAACATACGCTCTATTTTGTTGCCTGTGGCTTTTGTGCCAGAAAGTATGATGATAAACCATGTACTAAATAGTTTAACCAAAAAGAAAAAAAGTATAGCCGTAGTTTTAGATGAATATGGAGGCACATCTGGCATTGTAACTGTAGAAGATGTGGTAGAAGAATTGTTTGGTGAGATAGAAGATGAACACGATGTGGTCACTTTAACAGAAGAAAAAATTAACGATAGAGAATACCGTTTATCTGCTCGTTTAGAAGTAGATGCTATCAATGAAAAATACAACCTTGATTTACCAAAAGAAGAAGGGTTTGAAACTTTAGGCGGTTTGATTGTAAACCATTCAGAAAATATTCCAAAGCAAGGCGAAGTCATTATTATAGATAATTTTCACTTTGAAATGTTAAAAGTTACCGCCTCTAAAATAGAAGAGGTTTATCTTAAAATAATAGATCTCCAAGACTAATTTAAGCAGTTAAGCGCAAACCATTTTTAACATACTTTTCCCTTTTAAAATCTACCCTTAAAATAGTTGTTTGTTTGAATTTGAAATTGTAATTTCGCAGACTAAATTATAATAGAAAAAGTATGGCAATTTTAAATGAAATTAGACAACGTTCAATGTTTCTAATTCTAATCATAGGTTTAGCATTATTTGCATTTGTTCTTGACCCAAGTTCTTTAGCAGATTTTTTTGGTTCTAACAAAGTAAATCAAGTAGGCGAAATTAATGGCGAAACTATTAGTAGAGAAGATTTTGCAAAAAAAGTAGAGCAATACAAAGCAAATGCAGGATCTAGCATTTCTCAAACACAAGCTACCAATGCAGTTTGGAATCAATTAGTGAGTGATAAAATTTATGCAGATCAATTAGAAAAATCTGGAATTGTGATAGGAGAAACAGATGTGTGGAATGCTATTATAAATGCTCCGTCAGTACAAAACAATCCTGCTTATAAAAATGAAGCTGGTTTATTTAATGAAGATAAATTTAAAGAAGCCATTGCTTTAATAAAAGACAACGCAACAGGTAAAAGTGCAACAAATCAAGCTAAAAGCCAATGGATGTCTTGGTTAGACTACGAAAAAAATGTTGAGCAAAACCTTAAAAAACAGGCTTATACTAATTTAGTGAAATCTGGTTTAGGTGCATCATTAAAAGATGCAGAAAGAAATTACATAATGAATAATACTAAAATTGATGGTCAATTTGTATTTGTTCCTTACACAAGTATAGCAGATAGTTTAGTAAAAGTTACAAATACAGATATTAAAAATTATATTGCTTCTCATAAAGCAACATATACTGTAGATGCTTCAAAAAATTTGAAATACGTAAAATTTGATACAAAGGCAAGTGCAGAAGATGAAGCCGTTATTAAAGATGCGTTGGCTGCTAATATAGATGAGTTTAAAAAATCAACAGACGATTTATTGTTTATTGATGAAGTAAAATCTGATCTTGCTAATAACCCAAATTTTATTTTCAAATCACAATTACCAAAAAGTATTTCTGATCAAATTACAACTGCTACAAAAGGAACAGTAATTGGGCCTTATAAAGAAACAGACTATTTTAAAATTTCAAAAATTACAGATGTTGTAAAGATGCCAGATTCTGTAAAAGCAAGTCATATTTTAATACCTTTTATTGGATCAAGATCTGCAAGTGCAGAAACTATTGATACAGAAAAGCAAGCTAAAAAGAAAGCAGATAGTATTGTTGCAATCGTAAAAAGAAGTCCTTCAAAATTTAAAGAACTAGCAAAATTATTTTCTGCAGACAAATCAAATGCAGACAAAGGAGGCGATTTAAATTGGTTTACATACAATGCCATGGTGCCCGAGTTTAGAGATTTTTCTTTTACGCATAATAAAGGTGATGTAGGTGTTGTTAAAACCGCTTTTGGTTTTCATATAGTTAAAATTGACAACCAAAAAAATAAGCAAAACGCTTATAAATTGGCAACGATAGCTAAAAAAATTGTACCTAGTGAAATGACCGAAAGTAAGGTTTATGAAACCGTAGAAAGCTTTTTAGCGGCTTTAACCGATAACGCAGATATTGATGCTTTAGCAAAAGAAAAAGGATATACGGTAAATCAAGGTTTAAAAATTAAAGTATTGCAAGAAACCATTCCAGGCTTACAAAACCAAAGAGCCATGGTAAATTGGGCTTTTAATCAAGACACTAAAATTGGATCTTCTAAAAGATTTGATTTAGATAATGGTGGTTTTGCAGTTGCAGTTTTAACAGGATCTACCGATAAAGGTTTGGCACCTGTTGCAGATGTTGCTGCTCAAGTTAGACCAATCATAGCCAAAAAGAAAAAAGCAGCGTTGTTATCTAGTAAAATGGAGGGTGCTACTTTAGAGGCTATTGCTACTGCAAACAATGTAACTGTTAGATCGGTATCTGGCGTAACTTTACAAAGTCCAACACTTTCTGGTGTTGGTGCAGAGCCTGCTGTAGTTGGTGCAATGTATGCTTTAAAAGATGGCAACATGGCAACTAATATTGTAGGTAATAAAGGTGTTTTTGCTGTTAAAACGACACATAAAGAAAAACCGGTTGCTTTACCTAATTATAGCGCAAACAGAGAAAATTTGTCAAATCAGATGAAAGCCAAATCTGGACAGTTATTTAATGCACTTAAGAAAGCAGCAAATGTAGAAGATTATAGATCTAACTTATATTAAGTTTTTTTAATATAAAGTTTCTCAAAAAAAAAAGAGCGCTCAATAGGCGCTCTTTTTTTTATAGTAGAATATACATCTAGCCATTCATAGACATTAAAAACTCTTTGTTAGAATTGCTGTATTTTATTTTTTCATTAATAAACTCCATCGCCTCTACAGGATTCATATCTGCTAAATACTTACGTAAAACCCACATACGTTTTACCGTTTTTTCGTCCATTAATAAATCATCTCTACGTGTACTTGATTTTACCAAATCAATAGCAGGATAAATTCTTCTATTAGAAATATTTCTATCCAATTGCAATTCCATATTACCAGTACCTTTAAATTCTTCAAAAATAACTTCATCCATTTTTGAGCCAGTATCTGTTAAGGCTGTAGCTATAATAGAAAGCGAACCTCCATTTTCTACATTTCTAGCAGCACCAAAAAATCGTTTTGGTTTGTGCAAAGCATTTGCATCTATACCACCAGATAATATTTTACCAGAAGCAGGAGCAACGGTATTATAAGCTCTTGCTAAACGCGTAATTGAATCTAGTAAGATAACAACATCATGTCCACATTCTACCAAGCGTTTTGCTTTTTCTAAAACAATATTAGCTACACGTACGTGTTTTTCTGCAGGTTCATCAAAAGTAGAAGCAACAACTTCTCCTCTTACATTACGCTCCATGTCAGTTACCTCTTCTGGGCGTTCATCAATTAACAAAATAATTTGATATACCTCAGGGTGATTGGCAGCAATAGAATTTGCAATGTCTTTCAATAACATTGTCTTACCTGTTTTAGGTTGCGAAACAACCATACCTCTTTGTCCTTTACCAATGGGTGTAAACAAATCCATGATTCTTGTAGATAAAGAATTTGATTTACCAGCAAGGTTGAATTTTTCATTCGGAAAAACAGGCTTTAAATGTTCAAATGCAATACGATCTCTAACAACATTTGGATTTAAACCATTTATTTTTGAAACACGTATTAAAGGAAAATATTTTTCACCTTCTTTAGGTGGTCTTACCATCCCTTTAACGGTATCTCCTGTTTTTAGACCAAATAATTTAATTTGCGATTGCGACACATAGATATCATCTGGAGAAGATAAGTAGTTGTAGTCAGATGAACGTAAAAAACCATAACCATCTTGCATCATATCTAAGACGCCTTCACTTTCTATAATACCATCAAATTCGTAATCTGGATCTCTATAACGACCATTCTTTTTAAAACGTTGTTGATCTTTAGATTGTTTATTGTTGTTATGATGATTGTTTTTTTGATTTTGTTTATTGTCTGTATGCTGTTTTTTGGCTTCAGCATTTTTATGTTCTGGCTTTTTATCTGCAGTTTTCAAGCTTGCAGTATTATCAGTCTTTGGCTTCTGTTTCTTTTTGTTTTGATGTTCAGACTGTTTGGGCTTGTTTTGTGTTGACTGTTGAGCTTCTTTTTTTTCAATTGGCTTTTTTTCAATTGGCTTTTTTTCTAAGTCCTTTTCTTCTTTTTTAAATGGTGTACTTTGAGCTGTTGGCTTTTTAGAAATCCTTTTTCTTTGAGGTTTTGGTTTTTGCTGAGCAGGTGCCTTAGGATTTGCAGCTTGAGCATCAAGAATTTGATAAACCAAGTCTAATTTTTTGAGTTTGCTAATTTTTGTTAAGCCAGTAGCTTTGGCAATCTCTTGTAACTCTACAAGGGTTTTTTCCTTGAGTTGTGAAATTTCAAACATTAAAATGATAAATTAAGTTAATAGTGTAAATACTTTATATGTGGTTACTTAAAAAGTTTATAAGTAATATTAAATGTAGTGTAATGAATAAAGAAAGAATTTTCTCATTGTTCATTAGCAAATATATAACTATTATTATAAATAGGCACTTTTTTATTCAATTATTTAAAGTACAAGCTTTTATTAAATAAAATAAGTAGTGTCCATCTAAAGAGGTAAGACCGTTTCACTATTAGACGAAAGATAAAAGATTTGATTGTAAC
>CAMZLD010000139.1 GCA_947311635.1 uncultured Flavobacteriaceae bacterium
AAAAAGCAAGGTGTCTATTTAAAAAAGCTCTTAGAGCCTCTATTAAACATAACTTTTTAGAGTTTTTATAAATTTTAATCGGACAATAATAATTTTTTTTCAGAAGTTAAATAAAAAAAAATGCAAGAAAATCCTAAAAAATATAATAAACTAATCATTGTATTGTCTATTGTAATACCAACAGTTGTAGCCGTTTTATTTAGTTACAAAATTCCGAATGCAAAACCATTAACATTTTTACCACCAATATATGCTAGTGTTAATGCAATGACAGCCATTATTTTAGTGTTAGCAATCAAAGCAATCAAATCTGGAAATAGAATCCGCCACGAAACGCTCATTAAAATAGCCATGTTGTGTTCTGCGTTGTTTTTAACGCTTTATGTAGCATATCACATGACCTCTGATAGCACAAAATTTGGAGGTGAAGGATTTTTAAAATATGTGTATTATTTTATATTAATTACACATATTATATTATCTATTGTTGTCATTCCGTTTGTACTGATTACCTTTGTAAGAGGAATTACAAACCAATTAACGTTACATAAAAAAATAGCAAAAATCACATTTCCGCTTTGGTTGTATGTGGCAGTGAGTGGCGTGTTGGTTTACCTAATGATTTCGCCCTATTATTAAAGAACTATGAAACGGATAATTGCTTTTTTTCTTATTCTTCTAACTTCAGAAATTATAACAGCGCAATGCGCTATGTGTAAAGCTGTGGTTGAGAGTGGTGATAGCCAGATAGCAGAAAAACTCAATGATGGCATTGTGTATTTAATGGCAATACCGTATGTATTGGTAAGTATTTTATTTTACACATTATACCGTTACAATAAGCGTAAGAAAATTTAACATTCTTATAAGACAGAAAAACTGTTACATAGTTTACTTTTAATCGTCTTATAAAAAAACAATCCATGAGAATCAAACTTTTTATAATTGCCGTGTTTTTTTCGGCATCCATATTTGCACAAACAAAACAATGGACACTACAACAATGTGTGCAACACGCCTTAAAACACAATATTAGTGTTAAACAGATTAAAAACACCATATTGATTAACGAACAAGATGTCATAGCTGCCAAAGGGGCTTTTTTGCCTTCTGTTGGAGCAAATGTTTCGCAAGGTTTAAATCTAGGAAGCGCACAACTTTTTTCTGGTACTTTTGCAAATAGAACAAGTTTAAATACCAATTTTGGCGTGCAAGTATCCGAAACCATCTTTAACGGTTTTAGAAATAAAAATAGATATAAACAATCTCAGTTAAACAAAGAGACAAACACCTTAGAATTAGAAAGAATTAAGGATGACATTGCTTTAAATGTTGTAAATGCTTATTTAAATATTCTTTTTAATAAAGAAAATTTAGCCATTGCAAAAAATCAACATCAATTTACTTTAAAACAATTAAAACAAGTCAATGAGCTTGTAGATGCAGGTGTGCAACCTAGAGCCAACATTTATGATGTAGAAGCCACATTGAGTAATGATTTACAAAAAATTACCAGTGTACAAAATAGCTTAGAATTAGCAAAATTAACATTGGCGCAATTATTACAAGTGCCATTTAAAGGATTTGATGTTGCAGCTATTGATCTTGGTACGCCTTCAGTAAACTTAATGTACAATGCCGTTGAACCTGTTTTAAATTATGCTTATCAAAATAGAAATGAAGTTAAAGTAGCAGAGAAAAATATTGAAAATGCCCAATTAAATACAGAGATTTCAAAAAGTGGTTATTTGCCTAATGTAACACTTAGTTATAATTTTGGCACCAATGTGTTTAACTCGAACCTAACAAATGATGCTGCTTTTTTTAATCAGTTACAAGATAATAAAGGGCATAATTTTAATCTCGGTATTAATATTCCAATTTTTTCAAAATTTCAAAATAAAACAGCCGTTGCAAAATCTAGAATTCAAGAAGATAATGCCCAGCTTAATTTAGAACAAACAAAGCTTACTTTAGAATCTAATATACAACGCGCTTTTACAGATGCCAAAGCAGCTCTTAAAACCTACGAAGCCTCAAAAACATCATTAAAGGCTCAAAAAATATCGTTTAGTAACTCTCAAGAGCGTTATAAAATAGGTGCTATGAATGCCTTTGATTTAGAGCAGGCAAGAATACGTTTGTTAAATGCAGCATCCTCTTTGGTAAATGCCAAATATGATTTTGTATTTAAAACCAAAGTATTAGATTTTTATGCGGGCAAAGCTATTGTATTAAACTAATTTGGCACTGATACTAAACATAGAGACTGCTACCAAAAATTGTTCTGTAAGTCTTTCAGAAGATGGTCATGTCATTGCGCTTAAAGAAATCAATAACGATTCGTATTCACATGCAGAAAATCTACATCCATTTATTTTAGATGTTGTTAAAAAAGCGGCTGTTAAGATACAAGATATTGATGCCATAGCAGTCGGAAAAGGGCCAGGTTCTTATACCGGTTTACGCATTGGTGTTTCTGCTGCAAAAGGCTTGTGTTTTGCATTAGATGTGCCATTAATTTCTATTTTAACACTGCAAACTTTGGCACAAACTGTTGCAATAAAAGAGGGTGTGGTAGTGCCTTTATTAGATGCACGCAGAATGGAAGTGTACAGCGCTATTTTTTCTTCGGAAAAAGAATTGCTTAGAGAAACACAAGCACAAATTATAGATACATTTTCTTTTCAAGCAGCATTAGCTAAAGGTTTGGTATATTTTGTAGGAGATGGTGCCCAAAAATGTAAAGAAGTAATTACACATGCAAATGCTGTTTTTATTGATGGTGCATTTCCTTCAGCAAAAGAAATGGCACAATTATCATACAACAAATTGAAAAATAATGACTTTGAAGATGTTGCGTATTTTGAACCTTTTTATTTAAAAGATTTTAGAATTACACCTCCTAAAAAGAAGGCTTAAAAACCATTGTAAAGATTTTCTTGATTTGCTGCTAAAACTTTGGTTTCTTTGGTAAAATATAAACTTTTGAGAGCAAAGGCGGTATTATAATACCTTTAGATTTTAAATTAGTAGTGTCCGTTAAAAACGTAAGACCGTTTCACTATTAGACAAAAGATAAAAGACTTGATTGTAACTATACGACAAACAGTTATTTGAAAATCATTGTTAGTGATAGATAACATAAAATTAAAAAAAGCTCTTAGAACCTCTATTAAACATAACTTTTTAGAGTTTTTATAAATTTTAATAGAATAACAATAATTTGGTATACAAAAACATTTCTAAAATTAGAAAATACACATGTAACAGCAATACAAGACTTATTAGAATAATTTGTACAGTTCTTTTTAAAAATTTGTTTGTATTTGTTTAAGGGCTAATGTTGTACTCTTTTGGGGTAATTGACAGGCGCCATCAACACAGATGTAAATTAATGTTTCTGCACCTCCAATACGTCCTTCCAACAACGGAATTTCACTAATACCAGTACTGCCAGCAATTAATTTATTAGGTATATAATGTTGGTTAATTTCTTTTATTTTTTCCGAAGCAATCTTACCTGAAACAGCAATTTCGTAAAACGTACCAGCCAAATCGGCTTCTAGTTGTAGCCAATTAGAATATCCCGAAGGGTATAAATTGATTTTAGGCTTTATAGTATGTAGCATTTGCTCTGCGGTTTCTAAATAATGATGATTAGAAAAATAATGACTTAGTTTAAATAAGTTACGTGCCATTATAGAGTTTGATGAAGGTATTACATTATCATCTGTGTCAATTTTACGTGTAATTAAAGCGTCATCTTTACGAGAGGTGAAAAAGAAAAATTTGCTTTTTGCATCATGAAAGTTAGTAAAAACGTATTGGGTTAATTGTTTTGCTTTTAGCAACCATTGTTCGTCTAAGGTTGCTTCGTATAAAGCTATATAAGCATCTATAACAGTAGCGTAATCTTCTAAATATCCATTAATAGTAGCTTTTCCATTTTTATAAGTGTGGTACAAACTACCATCATCATGACTTAATTTTGTATTGATAAAATGAGCATTTGCTAGTGCAATTTCTAAAAAATGGGTGTCATTAAATACTCGATAGGCGTCAATGTATCCTTTTAACATCATGGCATTCCAAGCGGTTAAGGCTTTGTCATCTAAACGAGGACGCTCTCTTTTGTTTCTTTCTTTTAAAAGGGTTGCTCTCCAATTATTAACTTTGTTTTTTAGAGTGTTTAAGTCTATATTTTCTGTTTTAGCAAAAGCGGAATCTGTTTGTGTACGTATTAAATTGTAGGTGCCATTTTCCCATGCTCCATAACTATTAATATTATAATATTTTTCAAAAAGCGAAAAATCATTCTTAATGAGTGCTTGTAATTCAGGTTTTTTCCAAACATAAAAAGCTCCTTCTTCTAAATGACCTTGTTGGTTTTTGCTGTCTGCATCTAGGGCTGCATAAAAAGCACCTTCTTTGGTGTGCAACTCGCGCTCTATAAAGGCAAGCGTTTGGTAGACGGTTTCTTTGTATAACTCATTTTTAGTCGCCAAATACGCATCGCTATAAAGACTTACTAATTGTCCATTGTCATACAGCATTTTTTCAAAATGAGGAATATGCCATTTTTTATCTGTAGAATAGCGTGCAAAACCACCGCCAACTTGATCGAAAATGCCGCCTAATGCCATTTTTGTAAGTGTAGTTTGTACTTGTTCTTTAATTTGTGTATCTGCTGCTTGCATACCATATCGTAATAAAAACTGATAGTTATTTGGTAACGGAAATTTAGGAGCTCTATCAGGACCACCTAATTCAAAGTCCATGCGTTTGGTCCAATTTAATACGGCATTTTTTATACTTGAAACGGTAAATTCTTTGGCATCAAAGTTTTTTTCAATAATACTTGTAGCATGCAAACCTTCTGAAAGTTTTTGGGCGTAATCATTTAACTTTTGAGGTGTATTTTTGTAGGTTTCGGCTATATTTTCGAGTGAATTTATCCATTGATTTTTTCTGAAATAAGTACCACCCCAAACCGGTCTTCCGTCAGGTAAAGTCACTACATTTAACGGCCACCCACCTCTTCCTGTCATTAATTGAACAGCATCCATATACACTTGGTCAACATCTGGGCGTTCTTCTCGATCTACTTTAATGTTGATATAATGTTTGTTCATAACAGCAGCAACGGTAGTGTCTTCAAAACTTTCGTGCTCCATGACATGACACCAATGGCAGGCAGAATAACCTATAGAGACAATAATTAGTTTTTTTTCTTTTTTAGCTAGGGCAAGTGTTTTAGGATTCCAAGCATGCCAATTTACAGGGTTGTGAGCGTGTTGTAAAAGGTAAGGACTTGATTCGTGTATTAAATCATTGGTGTGTTTGTGCATATTGGTAGAGGATTGACTGCTACATGAAATAACAAAAAATGGTATAAATAGGGCTAGTAAATTACGATACATAATTAGTAGAATGAATGCTAAAGATACAATAAAAAAAAGTGCTTTAAATTTTAAAGCACTTTTTTAAATTAAAGATGTAATATCTTACTTTACTTCAAAAGTAATTTTAAGGTTTACTCTAAATTCTTTAACATCATCACCATGTACAACTGCACTTTGAGATTGTACAAATACAGATTTGATATGTTTTACACTTTTAGAAGCATGTTTTACTGCTTTTCTTGTTGCATCTTCCCAACTTGTTTCAGAATTTGCTAATACTTCAATAACTTTCATTACTGCCATAACTTTATTTTTTTTAAAGATTAATATAATACAGTAAAGATACAGAATATTTTAACTAAAACGAAATCAAACCAATGTTGTGTTTATATTAAATAATAGTAGTATCCGTCTAAAGACGTAAGACCGTTTCACTATTAGACGAAAGATAAAAGACTTGATTGTAACTATACGATAAACAGTTATTTGA